>DATAHC010000080.1:0-19439 GCA_036263415.1 Flavisolibacter sp. | reverse complement strand
TCAACGAATCGGTTATCGCAAGCGTCCGGGCATCGGAGGCTGTTGCATACGCATAGGCCAGATCGTAGGCTATGGCCGGATCGGAAGGAACCAGGTGGTGTGCTTTTTCCAGGGTTTTGAGTGATTCCGTTTGCTTATCCTGTCCGCTGAGTAATTCCGATTTCAGCGTGAGCGCATCGAGCTGACCGGGATACTGCTGAAGGATGTTTTCGGTAACCGACAAGGCCGCGGTGGTATCGTTCTTTTGCTGGAAGCCACGGGCGAGTCCGACAGACAGGGCTATACTGCCCGGGATCTTTTTCAAGGCCTGCTGAATAAACACGATAGCGGAGTCCGGGCTTTTCTCCCGCAGGAGGGTAACGAGACTTAGCGCATAGGCTTCCTGCGGATCGATGGCCCAGGCCTTACGCAGGTCTTTTTCCGCTTCCTCTTTTTCCTCGGCCTGATAGAGCAGGACGCCCCTGTGGTAATAGAGGTCGGCCCTTTCCGGCATCTTTTTGATACTATCGGTCAATGGTGCATACGGCGGCTGTTCCAGCAAGGCTTTTTCCTCTTTTCCATCGGAGCAGGACACCAGCACTACAATTACTAACAGGGATAGAAAACGAAACATGACCAAAGCTAAAAAAACGGAAGTAGTGCGGATGATAAATTTCCCGGCCGCATACCGGTGGCCCCTTACTTTTGTATCTTCTTAACAGCCCCATCATGAGCCGGATACCAAAGCAGCTATTCCTGTTGATCGCGCCCCTCCTACCCTTTTTTGCCCTGGCACAGCAAGATACCCTGCACTACCCTGACGAAACGCATTTCCGTAATGTGCAGCAACTGACGTTTGGCGGTGATAACGCAGAGGCCTACTGGAGCTTTGATGGAAACTATGTGGTGTTTCAACGTACGGCTCCTAAAGAAGGAATACCCTGCGACCAGATCTTCCTGGGCAAGATTCCGGCAAAGGGCGAAGCATTTACCTATACCCGGGTCAGCACCGGAAAGGGCCGGACCACCTGCGCCTTCTTTACAAAGGACAACCGGCATATTATCTATGCCTCCACCCATGAGAGCAGCGATTCCTGTCCGCCCGCTGTTGACCGCGCCAAATATGGTAACCGCTACATCTGGCCCGTATATGCCAGCTATGATATTTATATGGCTGACCTGAACGGAAAGATCGTAAAAAAGCTAACCAATACACCGGGTTACGATGCAGAGGCTACGTTGTCGCCGGACGGAAAGCGCATGCTGTTCACGTCTATCCGGAACGGCGATCTCGATCTGTATATCATGGAGCTGGCCAATGGCAAGGTGACCCAGATCACGAAAGAGCTGGGGTACGACGGCGGCGCATGGTTCAGCCGCGATGGCAAAAAGATCGTATGGCGGGCGAGTCGTCCGAAAACTGAAGCAGAAGTGAGGGAGTATAAGGAACTGCTGAAAGACGGACTGGTGGCACCTACTCAAATGGAGGTGTTCATAGCCAATGCGGACGGCAGCCACCAGCAGCAGATCACCTCCCTGGGGCAGGCCAACTGGGCGCCGAATTTCCTTCCCAACGGGCAGATCATCTTCTGCAGCAATCATGAATATAAAAGAGGCTTTCCTTTCAATATGTATACGATTGACCTGCAGGGCCAGCACCTGGAAAAGATCAGTCGTGATAAGGGGTTTGATGCCTTTCCGATGTTCAGTCCGGACGGCAAAAGAATTCTCTTCAGCAGCAACCGCAATAACGGCGGCACGCACGATACCAATGTATTTGTTGCGGACTGGGTGCCCGGCGATAGGACCGCCGCTAAACAGTGAACTGAAAATAGATCAGCCCTTGTATTTATCGCCCTGAATTTTAAATACTCTGCCCAATAGGTTGTAGATTTGACGCTATCAAAACCAGACCAGGATGGATGCTACACTTTACTCTGCACTATTACACGCGCACAGCGTAGGCCGTTGGATCGTTTTATTGTTATTACTGTTTGCGATCTTCAACAGCCTGATCGCGGGTAACCGTCCCTGGATCCGCACGGATGCACGCGCCGGTTTATTACTGACCATATTTGCGGACCTGATGCTGCTGATCGGCCTTGTGCTGTGGTATTTCGGTCCCCGCGGTTACAAGTCCATCGAGGCTGCCGGCGGCATGGCTGGCGCCATGAAAGATGCCGCTACCCGGTTTTACGGTGTAGAGCACCTGGTGGGCATGCTGATCGCCATCATTTTATTACATATCGGCAAGTCGCAGGCCCGTAAAGCCATCAGCGATAAAGCCAAGCACCGCCGCACGCTGATCTTTTACTCGCTGGCGCTGCTGATCATACTGGTGACGATTCCATGGCCGTTCCGGGAAGTTGGAACCGGAAGGGGTTGGTACTGATCACTGACTATTGCATCTAATTTAAAAGCTTACTTTATTTCAAGTAAGCTTTTTTTATGGAATGTCTGCATCTGCTTTCAGCAATCCTACTGTTTCTGGCACGGGTGCCATATGGCTTTTATAGCTAATCCATATGCTTTCGCTATGCTTTCCATAGCTAGTTAGCACGAAGGATGCGCAACGTGAAAGGTGAAACGTGAAAGGTCAAACGTGAAAGCTTGAGTTCGATCATTTCCTTCCTTTTCGTATCATTTTGATCAAAATCGTGCAAAGTTGGACAAAATCGCATCGTTTCGTGCAAAAAGTGAAAAGTGCCCCTTCGCGGTGATAGTATGTTTGTTCCAAAAGCAAGAATATGTCGATGGAACTCAGTTTTAAAGAGAAGATGATACAGGGAAGGATTGGTAAGCGGTATGTGATCAAGCATTATAAGACTTATAAGGTAAAGACCATGGTGCCGGATATGAGTGGCATCATTCCTTCCAGGGGGCAGAAAAGACAAAGGAGGCTATTTCGCCTGGCGGTGCAGTATGCGCAGGAAATCTACTGGAATCCGGTGAAACGAGAGGAGAAAGAGCGTATTTACCGACGTCCGTGGCGCTTGTTTCAGAAGCTGATGAAGGAGTGGTTTCGAAAGCGGAAGGCGAAACGGGAAGCCGCGCAACGACGATTGAATATGTGGAGGAGGAATGTGGAATTGAATGCGGGGAAGATGAAGGTAGGAAGCGGAGTGGATTCAACAGAAAAAGTAAGAGATTGTTTGAAGAAGACTTCTTTCAAAAACCCTATAATTTTATCTATGCAAACCTGACAATGACTCAAATAATCAAATTAACATTCGCATTAAGCTTCTTGTCCTTTCTTTTTGGATTATTTGCTGGAATTATGGAGGCTGAAATCGGAGTAGGTTTATATTATGGCCTACTTATTTCCGGTTCCATGTTTTTTCCTATAATGATTTTTGTAGCCCTTTACCACCTTCTATTGAGCAGAAGACTTAATTTATCGAACCTCTGGTTGCGCTTTACGGTGAAAAGCCTTTCTTTAATTCTATTTTCTTTTATAGGCCTTTTCGTGTGGGCAATACTTGAATATTTAGTCTTAAATGGTTCAAAATTCGATTTGAGCTGGGTTTTAAATGACTACCAGCATGAGTATTTAGGATATATGCCTATCGCCATTATTCTGGCCCTATTAATACCTGTTGGTCATTATCTCTTCAGACCAAAAATAAAAGAACCAGATTGAATGATAAACGGCTTCGGTACTCTACATAATATAGATCGGTTTAAAATGTCGAATTATACCTACACTTTCTATGCATTTTAAGATTGGATTATCAACAAATTTGCAATTCACATCTTGAATAGACGGTAACAGCAGAAAAAACTTCTCAGTAGCCTATTTCTTTAATACTCTTCTTACGACACGGATCAAAGGATTCCCAATCTATGTTTTCACTTTATCACTTAGGAGGGTCACTCAATTAATTGCTCAACTTTAAATTCAATATTGAATTGTGCAAGTCTTCAAATCCTTCGATATCTCTTGAATCAATTTCATAAAGCCTTTTATCATCCTTTGAAATCTGAAGCACTGAATAAGGGCCATATCTAAACGCATATTTTTTCTTCAAAGTAATATTCACTTCGTTTAGGTCAATTCGCAATATTTTTCTAAATGAAAATTCATAATAGACTATTTCAATACATTTAAATTTATGGAGGTAGGCAACAGAATAGGTATATCTATACAAAACCCCGCTTAAAAAAACAATTGAGAAAAATATTATTTCAAACAACAAGGTTCCTCTTGAAAAGACGGCAGCTATTATTGCAATAGATGTTATTTGAACAAAATGCCGGACTACCCTGAATTGAAAGGAAGATTTGCTGAAAAATATCCAATCAGCAGGCAACACTTCGTACATACCTATAAAGTTAACAATCGATGCCTAACATGTAAATGACAATATATCATTGACTTTTCAATTTAATTATAAGAATAGTACCAACCTCAATAGCACTTCGCATGTATATCCTGAAGTCCGCCTCATCCTCATTTGGCTTAATACTATCCTGTATGATCTTAGTTTGTACTAGCCCGCCCTTAGTTTTTTTCTGCCGAACTACGGTATAATTTAATTTCAGAATATCCTTTGCAATCTTACTTTGATAATTGCTTTATTACTTCCATAAAGGTTTCTAATATTCATTCATTTCAGGTTAAACACCATAAAAAAAGCAGTCCTAAGACTGCTCTCTCCTTGGTTTGGTAGGGTTACCGGGTTAACAACGGGGATTACTCAAGTACAAGGCCGGCCTTATTATTTTCTATTTCAGCCAATGCCAACTGATATTGCAATTCTTTTAATTGGTTATACACCTCTTTTACTTTGGGATACGGCATGCCCAAATCGATGGCATTTTCCAATTCCAGCATTTTTATGCTGTATGCTGCTTTCAATTCTGAAGCGGTCATGAAAAGTTTAAATTAAGGGTTGCAGAAGGTAAGCAAAAATTATACCTGTTTATTTTAGACCTTGCCATATCTATGTATTCAGTATCAGGTTTTACACCTGATTTCAATTCATCTTTCTAAAAGGAATCGCTACCTCGGCCCCAATTCAATAACCTGGCAATCCCTGATGTCGTGACCGTCAATCGTGAACCGCACGAGCGTGCGCACTTTATGCCAGCCTTGCTTTCCCGCTGCACCGGGATTCATATGCAGGCATTGAACCTGGTCGTCATACATAATTTTGAGGATGTGTGAATGACCGGAAATAAAAATCCCTGATCGGTTTTGCAATAAAGCTGCCTTTACCCCCGGCGCGTACTTTTTGGGATAACCGCCGATATGGGTAATGTAAACATTCACGGCCTCGCAGGTGAAGGCCTGTATCAATGGGTATTGGTTTCTGATATCCGAACCATCAATATTGCCGTAAACCCCTTTCAGCGGCTTGAACTGGCTTAATTGATTAGCCAGCTCTATTCCACCGAAATCACCTCCATGCCAGACCTCATCGCAGGATTCAAAATGCCTGAATATGGCGGGGTCCAGGTAGCCATGGGTATCTGACAGAAGTCCTATCCGGGTCATGCGTAAATATAGAGTAAACGAAAACGACAACCGGATGATTTCAACTTTACCAAGTTTTCCGGCAACCATTCATTTCCCATTATCCGTAACTCAACTATTCCCTATCTTGCCTTTCCAAATACCGGCTTATGGCACTCATCGCTCCTTCTTTGCTCGCAGCTGATTTCCTGGAACTGGGTAAAGCCTGCACGATGCTGAACAACAGCGAAGCCGACTGGTTTCACCTGGACGTCATGGATGGACGCTTTGTGCCCAACATCTCCTACGGACTTCCGGTGATCGAGCAAATCCGCAAAGCAACCAAAAAGGTTTGCGATGTGCACCTGATGATTCTGGAACCCGAACGCTATGCGGAAGCTTTCAAAGCCGCCGGAGCCGATATTTTATCCGTGCATATCGAAGCCTGCACGCATTTGCACCGCAATATTCAGCAGATCCGATCGCTCGGTATGAAGGCCGGTGTCGCCATCAATCCGCATACGCCGGTACGGTTACTGGAGGATGTACTGGCCGATATCGATGTGGTATGCCTGATGAGCGTGAACCCCGGCTTCGGTGGACAATCGTTCATCCCGCACTCCCTGAAAAAAATTGCTGAACTGAGACAGCTGATCGATGACCAGAAGCTGTCCGTTAAGATAGAAGTGGACGGCGGGGTTACACTGGAAAATGCTGCTTCAATCGTAGCGGCCGGTGCGGACGTCCTGGTTGCCGGCAGTACGGTTTTCCGATCGGCCGACCCTGCCGCAACGATTGCTCAATTAAAGAGTCTGTAGCTTTGCCTCATGGCAAAGGATCTTTTTTCAGAGCAGGCGGCGGCTTATGCTAAGTATCGTCCTCATTATCCTCAGGAACTGTTTGATTATATCCTCTCTTTTGTCCCTTCCCGTAAACGGGCCTGGGACTGTGCCACGGGCAACGGGCAATCGGCCGTTGTGCTCTCCCGCTACTTTGAGGAAGTGGAAGCTTCGGATATCAGTGAAGCACAGCTCTCCAATGCCGTTCAACAACCAAACATCCGGTACCGGATCAGTGCAGCCGAAAACACGCCCTATGCTGATGACAGCTTTGACCTGATCACGATTGCCACCGCTTATCATTGGCTGGATGGGCAGGCTTTCTTCAAAGAAGCCTCCCGCGTGGGCAAGGAAGGCTGTGTGGTGGCGGCCTGGGCCTACCATACGTTATCCTGTACCGATCCTGTCGTCAATTCCATCATCCAGCATTTTTATACCAACATTACCGGGCCCTACTGGGATCCGGAACGCCGGCATATTGATGAGGGCTACCGCACCGTCGTGTTTGACTTTGATCCGCTTCCGCCTAATACGTTCCATATCAAAAAGGAATGGACGCGGGAAGAATTCAAAAACTACCTGCTTACCTGGTCGTCCGTGCAGAAATACCTGAAGCAGCACCAGCGCTCACCCATTCCCCTGATCGCCGGTGATCTGGACGCTATATGGAATGATACGGAAGTACGGCAGTTTCATTTTCCTGTTTTTCTGCGAATGGGTCAAATTCATAAATAAGGCTTCCAGTTCTTCAACAAACGATTATTTTTATTAGAAATTGACCGCGTGAAGCTGCGAAGTCCGATCCTTCTCTTTCTATTTTTTCTATCCCTTTCCTGCCTGGCGCAAAAAAAATCGGCTACGGTCAGCGGCCGGGTTCTGGACCAGAATGAAAACCCCTTACCGCATGTATCGATCCTGATCTTGGGCCAGCAGAAAGGCAGATACAGCAACGACTCCGGCTCCTTTAAGATCACCGTTCCTTCAGATAAGGCTTTCGCCCTGGTTTTCTCCTTCAGCGGCTATCGCTCCTGGCAACAGAATTTCCTGCTGAATGAAGGCGAACAGGAACAGGTGACCATTCGCCTGGAACCTTCCAATACCGTTCTGGATGAAGTACGCATCACGGATCAGCGCGATCGTACTGAAACAGGGCTCATTCGCCTCAATCCCAAATCCGTTATCAACTTACCCGCTCCTACCCAGGGCGTGGAAAGCCTGATCAAAATATTTGTCGGCTCCAATAACGAGCTTACTTCCCAGTATAATGTGCGCGGAGGCAGCTATGATGAGAACCTCATTTATGTAAATGATTTTGAGATCTTCCGGCCCTACCTGGTACGAAGCGGCCAGCAGGAAGGACTCAGCTTTATCAACCCGGAAATGGTGCGCAATATCAGTTTCTATAACGGCGGATTCCAGGCAAAGTATGGCGATAAAATGAGCTCGGTGCTGGATATCCAGTATAACAAACCCAGGGCGTTTGGCGGGTCGGCTTATGTAGGCCTGCTGGAACAGGGTTTTCACCTGGAAGGTCGTGGCGCCAAGGACAAGCTAACCTACCTGGTGGGCATGCGCAACCGAAGCAATAGCAACCTGCTGAGCCGGCAGGAAACAAAAGGATCGTACCGGCCCTCCTCTGCCGATATTCAGGGGGTGATCGGCTATCAGCTCTCCAGGAGATGGAATGCCGAGCTGTTGGGGAATGTTTCGCAGACCCGGTTCCGGCTAATCCCGCAATCGAGCCAGCTTTCGTCCTCCGTTTTCTCTCCCTATTTCACGGCCAACCTGGGCGTGGACATTTTCTTTGAGGGCCAGGAAAAGGATCAGTACAGTACGGCTATGCTGGGCCTTTCCACTTCCTACCAGGTCTCGGACAAGGTACGGCTGAAATGGCTGGCGTCCCGTTTTGAAAATGATGAACAGGAGAACCGGGACATTACCGGGGCTTACCTGTTCGGCGATCGCGATTTTGATAAATCAAGCGCCACCTTCGGACTGATCGTGAACCCCCTGGGAGCCGGCATCAACCAGAACTACAACCGGAACCGGCTGAATATCATCAACTATAATTTTTCACACAAAGGGAACTGGGATGCCGGACGGCATGCGTTTCAGTGGGGCCTCAGCTTCGACCAGACGGCTATCAACGACCGGCTGAATGAATGGGAATACCAGGATTCGGCAGGCTATTCCATCCCCTTCAATCCGGATCTGCTGGCCTTGAATAAGGTGATCCGGTCCAACGCCCATCTGATCATTGAGAAATACAGCGGCTATATACAGGATAACCTGGCCTTTAACCATAAAGGCGTTTCCTATACCGTTCAGGGCGGCATCCGGTTCAATTATAATGACCTCAATAAGGAAACGCTGATATCCCCCCGCATCGCGGCTTCCATACGGCCCTCCGGCAGGAAGGACCTTATTTACCGGGTAGCTGCCGGTGCGTACCATCAGCCTCCCTTTTACCGGGAACTGCGCCGGTACGACGGCACCCTGAATACGGAGGTGAAAGCCCAGCGCAGCTGGCAGGGTGTATTGGGTGTTGACTATAATTTTATGGGCCTGGGCAGGGCCTTGCGACTGACCACGGAAGCCTACTACAAATCGATGACGAACGTAGTGCCCTATGATATCGACAATGTAAGAGTGCGCTATTTTGGAGAAAACAGTGCTAAAGCCTATGCGGCCGGATTGGAAATGCGGCTCTACGGGGAACTGGTAAAAGATGCCGAGAGCTGGGTAAGCCTGGGCATTATGAGAACGCGCGAGAACCTGGAGAATGATTTTTATAAAGTGTACCAGGTGGATGGCGCTAACCGTCCGGTGGACAGCACTACGGTGGAGGGGGGCTGGCTGCGCCGTCCCACGGACCGGCTCATCACCTTTGGCATGTACTTCCAGGACTACCTGGCCACCAATAAGAACTTCAAGGTCTATCTAAGCTCGCTGTACGGCAGCAACCTGCCTTATAACATACCCGGAAGCGTAAAATACCGCAATGCCCTCCGGATCGAGCCCTATATCCGGATCGATATCGGCTTCAGCGCCCTGCTGCTGGCTACCGATAAATCTGCCCGGAGGAGCCATTCTCCTTTCCGGAATTTCGACAACATTTGGGCCAGCCTGGAGGTATTCAACCTCATTGATCGGCCTAATACCATTTCCTATATGCTGATCCGGGATTTTCAGAGCAATACCTTTACGCTTCCTAACCGGCTTACACCCAGGCTTTTGAACTTTAAGATTGTCGCCCGCTGGTAAAAGCTTTGAACCGGATTAAACCTTAACAAGCCGGGTTCCGCACGTCAGCCAAAGCCCTCTTATCTTTGCATTCCTTCCGGATGGAACGGGAAAAGAGAATCGTATGAGCAGCAAAGGAAAAGTTCTGGTAGCCATGAGTGGCGGTATCGATAGTACGGTGACGGCTTTAATGCTGCATCACCAGGGATATGAAGTGGTAGGCATCACCATGAAGACCTGGGATTATGCAGCCAGCGGCGGCTCCAAAAAGGAAACCGGATGCTGCAACCTCGATAGCTTTAACGATGCCCGGATGGCGGCCGTTCAGCATGGATTTCCGCACTACATACTGGATATCCGGGAAGAATTCGGAAGCTTCGTAGTGGAGAATTTCGTTGATGAATACCTGGCAGGCAGAACGCCCAACCCCTGCGTGCTTTGCAATACGCATATCAAATGGAGGGCGCTTCTGAAAAGAGCCGATGCCCTGGGCTGCGACTTTATTGCAACCGGCCATTATGCCTCCGTTTACCAGCATACGAACGGACGGTATACCATTACGAAAGGGATCGATGAAACCAAAGATCAGAGTTATGTGCTCTGGGGACTGCAGCAGGACCTGCTGAGCAGAACCCTCCTACCGCTTGGCAATTACCGGAAAACGGAAATCCGGCAGATGGCGCATGATTTCGGCTACCCCGAACTCGCCAAAAAAAGCGAAAGCTATGAGATCTGCTTTGTGCCCGACAATGATTACCGCGGTTTCCTGAAACGCAAAGTGGAAGGCCTGGAAGAGAAGGTAGCCGGCGGTTATTTTGTGGATAAGGAAGGAAAGATCATTGGCCAGCATAAAGGCTATCCTTTTTATACCATCGGTCAGCGCAAAGGCCTGGATATCGCCCTGGGCAAACCCGCCTATGTTACGGCCATCGACCCTGATACCAATACGGTGGTGCTGGGCGACGAGGAAGACCTGGAAAAAGAAGATATGAAAGTGACCCGGATCAACTGGATCAAGTATGATGGCCTGGCAGAAGAAACAGAAGTACTGACAAAGATCCGCTATAAGGACAAAGGAAGCCTGTCTTCGATCGTCCCTTCCGGCAACGAGGTAACGGTTCGCTTTTATGAAAAGGCCAAAGGCATTGCCCCCGGGCAAAGTGCCGTATTTTATGATGGAAATGACGTGATCGGTGGCGGCATCATACAAAGAACAATGCCGTTTTAAGGAGGGTTTCTTTTTTCCGCCAATTTTATTAGCTTTATCCCCTATATGTCCCTATAAAGGGCTAATCCAGAATCCAATTTCTTATGAGAGCATATTTTAGCAGAAGCTTTACCTTCCTGATCCTTGGCCTTTCCCTCTTCAGCTGCAAAAAAGAAACGGAAGAAGTGACCAGCGAGGCCCTTACCGCCTACTATCCTTTAACGGTGGGAAAATCCATTACGTACAGGACCGACTCTACCGTTTTTACCAGCGGGGGCTATGTTCAGGAAACCCACTCCTACCAGGAAAGGCAGGATATTGAGCTGAAGACCACCGATAATTCCGGCCGTCCGAGCTACAGGGTTCAGCGGTTTTTGAGAGATGCCGCCGGCACACAACCCTGGGTTTCAGCAGGCAGTTATTTTGTAACGCCTGCCGGGCAAACGCTGGAAGTGGTAGAGAATAACCTTCGGTTTGTAAAACTTATTTTGCCCGTAAAGCAGGACGTCAGCTGGAAAGGAAACCGGTATCTCCCGGAGAATCCCTATATCCAATATGGCAAGTCGTTCACCTTCGATGATTTCCTGGCCGACTGGGAATTCAATTACGAATCCATGGACGATACCTTCAGTTACAAAGGCCAGACACTTAATGAAATACTCACCGTGAAGCTTATTGATGAGTCGATCAATGTCCCGATCACGGATACCAAATCCTACGCTACCCGCTCTTATGGTGTAGATAAATATGCAAAAGGTGTTGGATTAGTGTATCAGGAGTTAATTTTATGGGAGTATCAGCCGCCTGTAGGTTCGGCCCCTTCTGGTTACCAGGTGGGCTTCGGCATCAAGCGTACCATGATCGACCATAATTGAATACCATGAAAAGAGCCTGTGTCTGTGTTTTCTTCAGTTTGATCTTTCTGAATCGTTTGGCGGCACAAAACAGGTACATTATTCAGTTGCGGGATAAAGGCAGCAGCACGTTCACATTTTCCAATCCCTCGGCTTATTTATCGCAGCGGGCCATTGCACGAAGGTTACGCTATGGCATTCCATTGGACAGCACCGACCTTCCCGTTTCCAGGCTTTATATCGACAGCATCCGCAATGCCGGCAATGTAACGATCCTGAATGCCTCCAGGTGGCTTAATTCCGTAACGATCTTCACAACGGATGTGGCAGCGCTGGCAAAAATCAATAGTTACTCATTTGTGGTAAAAGCCAGCTTCATTGCTGCACGCACGTCCGCAACTTCCGGAAATAAATCAGGCCCGGTATTCAATGCACTGCCAAATGCCCGCACTGAAGGCAATGGAGCAGCGCCTTTCAACTACGGTAATTCATTCAATCAGATTCACCTTCACAATGGTGAGTTTCTGCATGCGATCGGGCTGCAGGGACAGGGTATGGAAATCAGCCTGCTGGATGCCGGTTATTTTCAATATACCTCACTGAAAGCATTTGACAGCGTAAATAAAAATGGACAGGTGCTCGATACCTGGGATTTCGTGAACCGTGAAAACAGCGTGGTGGAAGACGATACGCATGGTATGGAATGCTTCTCCATCATTGCTGCAAATATCCCCGGCCAGTTCGTTGGTACGGCACCGAAAGCCTCTTTTCATTTATACCGGAGTGAGGATGCCTCCTCTGAATATCCGATCGAGGAACATAACTGGGTATGCGCGGCGGAAAGAGCCGACAGCAGTGGTGGTGACCTGATCTCCTCCTCGCTTGGCTATAATATTTTTGATGCACCCCTGCAGGCACAGAGTCACACCTATGCCGATATGAATGGCAACACTACTTTAGCCGCAATAGGCGCAGACCTGGCAGCCCGCAAAGGTTTGCTGGTTTTGATTTCGGCCGGTAACGAAGGCGATGACCCCTGGGGAAAGATCACGACTCCTGCGGACGCAGACAGCGTACTGGCCGTGGCAGCGGTTACTACCGCCGGTACACCGGCTGGCTTTACCAGCCGTGGGCCTTCATCAGACGGACAGGTGAAGCCGGATATTGCATCGGTGGGCGTGAGTACGGTTCTGCAGCTGCCCGGCAACAGTATTGGTACGGGAAACGGAACTTCCTTCGCCTGCCCGAATATTGCCGGACTGGCCACCTGCCTGTGGCAGGGCTTTCCTGAATTCAATAACATGAAGATCGTATCGGCGCTCCGCCAGGCAGGGAACCGGTTTACGACGCCAAATGATACTACAGGCTTTGGCATACCGGACATGCGTAAAGCTTTTCTGATACTGGTGAGAGAAATGGTAAGCAGTTCCTTGACGGCCGGCCCCTGCCAGAACACGATCAGCTTCACCAGTAAGGATATCAGCACCATGAAGTATGAGATCGAAAGGAAAACAGCTTCGGAAAGCAGCTTCACGAAAATCGGAGAAGTGGCAGCCGGTGGTGCTGTGTTACGTATACAATCCTACCAGTTTAAAGATACCCTGGTGAATGTAGGGGCCGGATCAATCAGCTACCGGATCAGGCAGATCGTTGATACGTCGGCTGCAGGCTTTTATGGTGAATATATTGATACGCTTACGGTAAACCTGGCCACTCCCTGCATTACCACAGGCATCGATCCGCTTGGCCTGGACCCCGCCTCGATTACCTTGCTGCCCAATCCTGCCTACGATAAAGTAACCATTCGCTTCACTTCACAGGAGGCCATTCCTGATTTGCTCTTCCGTGTAACGAACGCAAAAGGACAACTGATAACTACCTATAAAAGACAAAAACGGGCGGGAGCACAAACCTTTGATATAACCCTGGCAACGTATCCCCGGGGCAGCTATTTTATCAGCATCTATGATAAGAACCGGCTGCTGGCTACAAAGGAGCTGATACGCCTATAAGCGGAACAAGGCAGTAAAGAGCGTATCTGCTTTTTGTTCATATCCCGTAAAGTAAAAAGATCCGGCATGTTGCAGTGTCGTCTGTTGCTGCAGGTAGGCTACCAGTTCTTCATTTTCCTGCCGGAACACGGAACAGGTGATATAGAGCAGATACCCCCCTTCTTTAACGGCCGCCGCCGCCTTGAGGGCGATCTTCTTCTGAAGACTGGCGTAGTGGCTGATCTGTTCTTCCCGGAAGAACCGAAGCTGCTCCGGCGTGCGCCCCCAGGTGCCCGAACCGCTGCAGGGTGCATCACATAAGACTAAGTCATAGCTTCTGCTGCTATTAAATTCAGGCGAAGAGAGATCCGCGGTAAATTGAAGAAACAAAGTAATGCCGGCTTCCCGCAGGCGCTTCTGCAGGTTGGCGAGTATACTGGAACGTATGTCCGATACGGTGATCTGTACGGAGGGGTATCGGTCTTTCAGCAGAATGGTTTTCCCACCACTGGCCGCGCAGCAATCCCATGCATCAAAGGCTGCATCGGTTTGAAGATAACTCTGAAGCGGTTCCAGCACACGCTGTGAATTAAGATCCTGCACCACTACCTCCCTATTGACCTCCAAGATTGCTTCCACTTTCGTTGCATTGGCGACGGCAATACCTTCTTCACTGACCAAACGATAGGGCACGCCCGCAGCATCCAGTTTCTGTAAAACAATGGCTTTCTTCCCGGGCCGGCAGCGTACGTACAGATCGGGTTGCACCAGATGGGACCGGGTGAAAAGCGGCGCATCGATTTCCGCACTCAGGGCATCGGCCAGAGGGAATATGTTTTCCAGCTGAATAACGTAAGGCAGCGAAGCCAGTTTAGCCTCCAGGGGCCAATGGACCTGTTGATTCCACTCCGGCTTCAGTTCTCCCAGAATGAAACCGGGCTTTTCCGAGCACAGATACAGGCTGGCCAGCAATTGTTCTTCCATACCGGCGGCAATGGCCACACCCGTACGGTAATAACAATAACAAAGATGGGCTACTTCTTTTCGGTCCTTCGAGCCAAACTTTTTGTTGGCCGCAAAATACTGTTTCAGCCAGGCAGCAAGGGGCATACTGCCATCATAGGATGCAATTATGGACGTGGCGGAATTCAGGTAAGAGTGCGAACGCATAGTGCAAAATAAAGGCGACCCCGTAGAGTCGCCTGATATCGGTTACGTCATTTCATTATAATTGCAATAAGGTCTTCACCGGATCTTTACCGAACAACAGTAATTCCGGGTTTTCCAGCAGCTCTTTTACGCGTACCAGGAAGGAAACCGACTCACGGCCGTCAATGATACGGTGATCATAGCTGAGTGCCAGGTACATCATGGGACGGATAACGATCTGCTTATCGACCACCACGGCCCGCTCTTCAATTTTATGCATGCCCAGTATGGCGGACTGCGGAATATTGATGATCGGGGTGCTCATGAGTGATCCGAACACGCCGCCGTTGGTAATGGTGAACGTACCTCCCTGCATTTCTTCCATGCTTAGTTTATTGTCGCGGGCCTTGGTAGCCAGTTCCACTACCTTCTTCTCGATCTCTGCCATGCTCAGGCTCTCTGCGTTGCGGATAACCGGAACCACAAGGCCTTTAGGTGCTGATACGGCTATGGAAATATCGCAATAGTCATGATATAAAATAGCATCGCCATCGATATAGGCATTTACGGCTGGCCATTCCTGTAAGGCATAACAGCAGGCTTTGGTGAAAAAGCTCATGAAGCCCAGTCCTACGCCATGGATCTCCTTGAATTTGTCTTTGTATTGCGTGCGCAGGGCCATGATGCGGCTCATGTCCACTTCGTTGAACGTAGTGAGCATAGCGGTGGTATTCTTGGCCTCTACCAGGCGACGGCTGACCGTCTTGCGCAGGTTGCTCATCTTTTCCCGCTTCTCTTCACGGGTAAAGGCTTGCGTACCGGGCTTCCTTCCCGGATTGGTCAGTGCTTCGAGTACATCTTCCTTTAAGATCTTGCCATTATAGCCGCTGGGCTGAATGGACTTGGGGTCTACTTTTTTATCGGCAATGATGGCTGAGGCCACCGGGGTGGCTTTTACATCCGCTGCGGACTTCTGGTCAGCAGGTGGAGGCGTAACGGCTACTGCGGCTACCGGTTGGCTGGCAGCGGGCGAAGCCTCTTTGGCGGCAGGGGCTGCAGCAGCTGCAGGGGCCGCACTTCCTTCCGGCTTGGCAGCTGTTTCATCGATCTGTGCCAGCACGTCCCCGATATTCAGGGTATCGCCTTCCTTCCCAACAGTTTTCAGAACGCCGGCCTTTTCTGCATTCACCTCGAAGGTGGCTTTCTCACTTTCCAGTTCGGCAATCACTTCATCGCGCTCTACATAATCTCCTTCCTTTTTCAACCATTTTACCAGTGTTACTTCGCTGATAGACTCCCCTACTGTTGGTACTTTAATATCAATCATCCGATTTGAGGTTTTAGTATTGATGCCGGTTTTGCTTTTGTTTATTTTGCTGTTTATATAGTAAAGGCGGTTTCCACGATCTCAGCCTGCTCCTGCGCATGCACCTTGCTGTAACCACTGGCGGTGGCGGCGCTGGGCTGACGGCTGATGATTCCGTAATTGATACTTTTCAGGTTCATCTGAAGATAAGAAGCGGCTCCCATATTCAGGGGCTCCTCCTGGATCCAGAACCAGGTTGCGCGATTGTATTTTTTATAGAGCTCCTCCAGTTGCTTCAGCGGCAAAGGATACAGCTGTTCGATGCGGATAATAGCCAGATCGGTACGGTTCTCCTTTTGCTGCCGCTCGGCAAGGTCAAAATAGATCTTGCCGGAGCACATTAATACTTTCTTCACCGAAGCACCCTCTTTGGTAGTGGGATCATCGATCACTTCTTTGAAGCCGCCGCTGGTAAAATCCGATGCCGGCGAATAGCTTCCGGAATGCCTCAGGTTGGCCTTGGGTGAAAAATTCACCAGGGGCTTACGGAAAGGCCAGGCCAACTGCCTTCTCAGGGCATGGAACAGGTTGGCGGAGGTGGTAATATTGGTCACCACGATGTTCAGTTCAGCGCAAAGTAGCAGGAAGCGTTCCAGGCGCGCGCTGCTATGCTCGGGCCCCTGTCCTTCATATCCATGCGGTAATAAAAGCACTACGCCATTCATGCGCTGCCATTTGGTTTCAGCAGAGCTGATGAACTGATCGATGATGATCTGGGCGCCATTGGCGAAATCGCCGAACTGGGCTTCCCAGATCACCAGCGAATTCGGATCGGCCAGGGCATACCCGTATTCGAATCCCAGTACGGCATATTCACTTAAAAGAGAATTATAGATCCGGAACTTCACCTGTCCCTGCTGAAAATAATTGACGCGGTTATATTCTTTATTCGTGCTTTCGTCGTAGATCACGGCATGCCGGTGCGAAAAGGTTCCGCGCTTCACATCCTGTCCGCTCATCCGCACGCTTTTTCCTTCTGCCAGCAGGCTGCTGTAGGCCAGCAGTTCACCGGTGGCCCAGTCTATCTTTTGTTCCGCTTCAAATAATTTGATCTTATCCTGAACGATCTTTTCCACCTTGCGCAAGGGCTTGAAATCTTCCGGCCATTTCATCAGGCCATCGAATAACTTTTTAAAATCGGCCTCACTGATGGCTGTAGCGGGCGAGCTATTGAAATCCTCTTCCGTAGCCTTACGCAAGCTGCGCCAGTCGATCTCCGGCTGCTGATAATTATACGGTAAGGGACGCTGCTTGATATCGTCCAGTCTTTCCTGCAGGTCCGACCAGAATTTCTTTTCCATGTCCTTGGCCAGTTCCTGCGCATCCGATTCCCCGTTCTTCAACAGGTACTGCACGTATTCTTCCCGTGGATTGGCGTGCTTGTCGATCAGGGCATACAGTTGCGGCTGCGTAAACTTCGGATCATCGCCTTCATTATGGCCATGGCGGCGATAGCAGACCATGTCGATAAAGATATCGGCATTGAATTCCTGCCGGTAGCGCGTGGCGATCTCCACACATTTCACTACCGCTTCCGGATCATCTCCGTTTACATGCAGCACCGGAGCCTGAACCGTAGCCGCTATGGAGGTGCTGTAGTCCGAGCTGCGGGCATCATCGAAATCGGTGGTAAAGCCGATCTGGTTATTGATCACAAAATGGATGGTTCCTCCGGTATAATAGCCCTGAAGGTTGCTCATCTGCAGAATTTCATATACGATACCCTGTCCGGCTACGGAGGCGTCGCCATGTATGAGGATTGGCAGTACGGCATCGAATTCCGATTGGTACAGCACATCGGCCTTGGCCCTTGAGTAACCGAGAACCACGGGGTCTACAGCCTCCAGGTGCGATGGATTGGGTGTCAGCTTCAGGTGGATCTTTTTGCCGCTGGCCGTATCTACTTCACTGCTGAAACCGAGGTGGTATTTTACATCCCCGCTGCCCATGGTCTGGTCGGGAATGGCCGTTCCTTCAAATTCACTGAAGATCTGCTCATAGGTCTTGCCCAGGATATTTGCCAGCACATTCAGCCGGCCCCGGTGGGCCATTCCGATCACGGCTTCTTTACAGCCGCTGTCGGCAGCCACCGTAAGGATGGCATCGAGGGCTGCGATCGTCGTTTCGCCACCTTCCAGTGAGAAACGCTTCTGGCCGATATATTTTGTATGCAGGAACTTTTCGAATATCACCCCTTCGTTCAGCTTCTGCAGAATGCGTTTCTTTTGTTGCAGGGGCACCGGTTGCTGAAGGGTGGTCTCTATTTCTTTCAACAGCCACTCGCTTCGCTCCTGGTTCACGATATAATTTACCTCCACGCCTACATGTGCGCAATAGATCTGCTGCAGGCGGTCGATGATCTGCTGCAGGGTGGCAGAAGGCAGTCCGATGTAAGAGCCGGCTGCAAAGGTCTGACCCAGATCAGATTCTTTCAACCCAAAATACTTGATATCGAGGTTGGCACCGCGGTTCTTTCTTTCTCGGATCGGATTGGTTTTCGCCACCAGGTGTCCCTGCTTGCGGTAGGTGAGTATAAGGTTGTATACGGCAAACTCCCGGGAGAGCTGGCTCGCATCGATCTGTCCGTTGGTGGCCGGTGCGGTGGCAGCATGCCCATTCACCGGAGCCTGTCCTATAGCAAAATCAAAGCCTTCAAAGAATTTCCGGTAATCAGGATCGATACTATCCGGATTTTGAAGAAAATCATTGTATAAACTTTCTATATAAGCAGGATGTGATTGAGTGATATAGGAGAAATCCTTCATGAAAGTGGATTTTGAGATTTTTGGGTACGCAAATATCGCTTAAAATTACGCAAACAAGATGCAATGATTTGGAAAACAAAGCGTGATTTGGAAATAAGTGGACCCGCTTTAGGAACCCCTGTTTCGTCACATACAGTGGCGTCCTGCCAGGCATGGAAGCTTAAATGCCAATAATCTTCTAAAAAAGGCAAAAACTCACCAGGGAGTAGCCATAATTTAAAATATTTTCCTACTTTTGCCGTCCGAAATTAAAAGAACATGGCTAATCATAAGGCAACAAAGAAAGATATGCGTCAGGCTGCCAAGCGTCGCGAAAGGAATCGTTACTACGGAAAAACAACCCGTAATGCGATCCGTGATCTGAAAACTATCACTGAAAAAGCAGCTGCAGGTGAAAAAACTACCGAGGTGATTTCCATGATTGACAAGCTGGCAAAAAGAGGAATTATTCATAAGAATAAAGCCAGCAACCTGAAAAGTAAACTTTCCAAAAGAGTGAATACCTTAGCTTAATTGCTACGAATCAATAGATTGAAGCACCTGCCGTTGGCAGGTGCTTTTTTTTGTCCTAATTTTTAAAACTGTCAAAGG
>DATAHC010000079.1:0-2270 GCA_036263415.1 Flavisolibacter sp. | reverse complement strand
CGATCATCTGAGGCGTATTGCCAAAGATGCGGCGGGCGACCGGTCCATATTCTTTCTCCACGTAATAGCTGACTTCCTTATCCTTATACTTATCCTTGATGACAGCGTAATCGCCTACGCCCATGAAGAACAGGTAAGGTGCATGAGGGAGATCCATTTTCCAATAGTCGGTCCGTGTGCCATCGCTGTTCGTTTTCTGGCTCACCAGCAGGCCATTGCTCAGCGTGACATATTTGGCAGGCACCGTCATATAAAACTCATTGGTGGTTTTCTGATTCGGCTTGTCGATGGTAGGCACCCATACAGACGTAGCTTCCGTTTCACCCTGCGTCCAGATCTGGGTCGGCTTATCCTTTTCCTCGCCGCGGGGATTGATAAAATACAACCCTTTCGCATCCGTAATGGCAGCGCTTCCTACCGCCTTGAACTCGTCCGGCTTTGCGGTATAGTCAATATAAACGGTATAGTTCTCGTTGTTCCTGTAGGTCCGATCGAGTATAACGTTCAGGACCAGTCCGTCGTAGCTATACTTCACCGGCGTATTCTTACCCGCTTTTGATACAGCCACCTGCTTAATATCCATTCCCTTGGCATCGAGCGCCAGTGAATCGGTAGGATAGAAGTGGGGCTTGAGCGTGATCCAAACCTTTCCATTCAATTGCGATTTGGAGTAATCGAACTTCGCTTCCAGCTTCGTATGAACCAGGTCGTTGATCTTATCGAACGCCGCCCGGTACACTTTAGACACCTCCTGCTTCGGTGGTGCCTGCTGCGCCTGTACACCTGCCGCAGCTGCGAGCCAAAAGCTTAACAATACATATCGTTTCATATTACAATTTTAGTGAGGCAAATTTAGTTGTAATGCATCATCAACGGCCAAATTGGGATAAATGGCCAAACGCGGGTGTACCCGGAATTATAGTAATTTTGAAAGTCATGAAGAAAGCCCTCCTGTTTTCCTTAATCTGCCTGGTATCCCTGGTGGTACAAGCGCAGCAATCGTACTTTCTATACCTTCAGACGGAGGGCAATGTTCCATTTTACATGAAGCTCCAGGATAAAGTATACAGCTCCTCCGCGCTGGGCTATATGATCCTTCCGGAGTTATCGGACAGTACGTATACGTTATCCCTCGGGATACCATCCACGGCAGCAGGAGAAGGCCGTTTTTCCCTTTCGATGAGGGGAAATGATCATGGCTACCTGCTTCGGGCAGCCGATGGCGCGCTGCAGTTATATGATCTGCAGGGGCAAGGAATCATCAAGCCCCTGAATGATGCCTCCAAAACATCACTTACCTATGAAAGCCGTTCAGACGCTTTTTCCACGCTGCTATCCAAGGCGGCAGGAGATCCAAGCCTGTTGTATGTGCCGGTAGCCGTGAAAAAAGAGATCAAGGCAGACGATAAGAAAGCGGTAGTCAGTGTGCCGCCCAATGATGCAAGGCCTGTGAAGGACGAGACCCCTAATCAGAAAGGCACTGAAAAAGACAGTGTGAAAACAGAAACCGGGACAGCGCTGACAGAGCCACCGGTTAAAGAAGCAGCCAAAACCGATACGCTGACGGCCTATGTGCCGGTTCGAAAGGATACAACGACGCTGGTGCTGGCCGAGCCTAAAAAAGAACCAACAGACAATGCCGGTAAACCTGCCGGGCCGGACAGCACGGCTGTCGTGAAGGAAGAAAAGAAGCCTTTGGTAAAAGAGCCTGAAGCCGGAGCTGCTGACGAAGTGTATGCCCGTACGCAGGTGCGGAAATATTCAGAAAGCTCCACCTCCGAAGGGTTTGGGCTTGTCTATATTGATAAAGGAGCGAGCCCGGATACAATACGGTTGCTGATTCCCAATCCCAAAATAACCTTTGCAGAGGAGCCAGCCGTAGCCGAAGCGCCAAAGAAAGCCGCAGGTGAGGAAGGCGTTAATAAAGAGAAGGTAACAGAAAATAAAACCGTACAGACAGAAGACACGAAACCAGAGGAGAAAAAGCCTGCGGCAAAAAAGGATGAAGTTCCCAGGCAGGATACCCTTGAAAAAGCACCTTTGAAACCGGAAGAAGCAACCAGTAGTGATACCCTGGTGCAATCACCTATTAAGGTTACCGCAGGTCCGCTGATCAAGCCGGTACGTCCGAAATGCGGTAACCAGGCCACTGAAAAGGACTTTTTCAAGCTGAGAAGTGCCATGGCACAACGGAATAGCGATGAGGAAATGGTGGAAACCGCCAAAAAAGTATTCAAGTCCCGCTGCTTCAGTACCGAGCAGATCCGGAA
>DATAHC010000078.1:0-3779 GCA_036263415.1 Flavisolibacter sp. | reverse complement strand
AATCCGGCAGAAAGGCATTCCGGCAGAACTGTATCATGAAACAGCCAAACTGGATAAGCAGTTCAAATATGCAGAACGGAAAAACATACCATATATCATCCTAATCGGATCCCGCGAACTGTCCGAAAAAACAGCTACTGTAAAAGATTTAAGAAATGGGGAACAAATGCCAGTGGCATTTGAAAAGCTGTCTGATTTTTTGTTTATTTGATCCAAATATCTCATTAATGAAACGCAACCCATTACTAATCGCTGTGACAGCCGTCATAGTTGTACTCGCATCCTGTAAAAACGGCGACAATTCAGGCCTGGCTGTTCCTAAGGACGCCGCCATCGTTCTTCATATCAATACATCTTCTCTTTCTTCCAAGTTAAGCTGGAAAGAGATCCAGCAAACCAACTGGTTCAAGGAGATGCATAAAGAATCCAATGACTCACTGGCCCAAAAACTGATGGACGATCCGGAGAATTCAGGAATCGATACCAAAAAGGATCTTACGTTCTTTATGAGAAAGAGCGGCTCCGCTTCCTACACTGTATTCGAAGGCATTGTAAAAGACGCAGCCGCCTTTGAAACCTTTGCCAAAAAAACCACACATACCTCAGACGTAAAGAAAGATAAAGAATGGAGTTTCATTCAATCCGAATCCCGGAATCTGCTGGCCTGGAATAAAGAAAAATTCGCTTTTATCACCAGTACGCCGGAATTCAGCAAAACCAGCTTTGATGATTCTGACAGTAACGATTATACCAGCTTTTCCTCTGACAGCCTGAAAAAGGCAGCCATTGATGTACTCACCCTATCATCTTCCAACAGCCTTAGCAGCGATGACCGGTTTGCCGACCTGCTGAAACAGGATGGCGATGTGCACCTGTGGATGAACTCCGGCCAGCTATATTCCAACCTGGGAGGAGGCATGATGTCGATGATGAAAGTGAATACGCTTTTTGATGGTAATGTGTCTGCTTCCGTACTGAATTTTGACGATGGTAAGATCACTATGAAAAGCAAACAATACTACAACGACCAGATGACGGCGCTGCTGAAAAAATATGAAGCAAAGCCCATGGGTAACGAGGTGATCAACCGCATTCCTTCCCAGAACGTGATCGGCGCCATGGTAATGAACTACCCTCCGGAAAGCATTAAGGAATTTTTACGGGTGACCGGTTTCGATGGTATGGTCAATGGATTCCTTGGAAAATACAATTACAGTCTTGATGAACTGATGGCAGCCTATAAGGGCCAGATGGTGATCGCGGCTACCGATCTTACCCTGAAGCAGGAAACACAAACCTTTGAAGGAACCGACTATACCCATACTTCTAAGGTTCCCGATGCCAAATTCCTTTTCGCGCTCTCTGTAAAGGACAAAGCCTCCTTTGATAAACTGCTGGGTATTGCCACCGAACAGATGAAAAAGGAAGGCCAGGATTCCGCACTCTCCAAATTTGCCTGGAAAACAACCAATGACTGGTTTGCCTTCAGTAACAACGCCGGCACGGTTGACCAGTTCCTGGCCGGTAGCTCCACGAAGCAACCGTTTGCCGATAAAATCAGCGGCCATCCGTTCGGTATGTATATCGATATACAGAAACTGATGACGGCCTTCAAGCCGATGGCGGCTGAACCAACGTCCCTTTCCATGCTGGATGCCTCCATGAAGCTATGGCAGGATGTGGTGATGACCGGCGGTGAGTTTAAGGACAACGCTATGACCAGTGAGTTTGTGGTGAACATGGTTGATAAAAAGACCAACAGCCTGAAACAGCTGAATCAGTATTTCGACCAGCTGGCCGCTACGCAGCTGGCCAATAAAAAAGCGATGCGCGATCAGATGGATTCCATGCAGACTATGCCTATGATCGACTCCATGGCAGCTCCTAAATAATGTTTTATAAATAAAGTCATAGCCCGGACCCCCCGTCCGGCTATGACTTTTTAATTTTATACATGTTGCTACAGCTACAGGATCTCCTACCGACCTATTTTGAAGAAAGCCGCAAGTCCACTTCGGAGATCTGGGGAAAAAACCTGGAATTCAGAAAAGGCGAGCTGATTAAGATCGTGGCTCCTTCCGGAAGCGGAAAGACCTCGCTCATGCATTTTTTATACGGGCTACGAAAGGAATATAGCGGCACCATTCGCTGGAATGACCAGCTGCAATCCACCGCTGATGCAGAAACCCTTTCCGTACAGCGAACCGGTCCTGTGAGTATTGTATTCCAGGATCTGCGGCTGTTGCCGGAGATGACCGTTTACGAGAATATCAATATCAAGCGCCAGCTGGCTCCATTTCATCCTCCGGAAAAGATCCAGGCTTTCGCTGAGCAACTGGGTATCGGCACCAAGCTTCAATCGCTGGCCCGAACCTGCTCCTACGGCGAGCAGCAACGCGTAGCCATCATCAGGGCACTCATGCAACCTTTCGACTTCCTGCTGCTGGATGAACCGTTCAGTCACCTGGATACCGCCAACGCCCAAAAGGCAATGACCTTAATGCTTGAACAAGCCCGTCAACGGCAGGCCGCTATTTTATTCGCCGACCTGGAACGCATCGAATTCTTCCCTTACCAACGCATCTTTCATCTTTAAACTTTTCCTGTGGCTGCAAGCTTCAAACTGATCAGACCCCTGCTGCAAACCGGTACCAATGCCGCCTCGAGATGGTTTTCCTATATCGGGCTGGGCATCGGCGTTCTCCTTCTGCTGTGTTCCATCCAGATGTATATCAATATTCAACAGCTGCTTACCAAGAACAGCATCCGCAAGAATGGCTTTGATTTTATTTCCATGACCAAACGGGTGACCAATGAAACCATGGGGCAGCCGGATAAGAATGTATTTCTGGAAAATGAAATACAGGAGGTGCGCGCCCAGAAATTCATTGACGGTGTAGCGCCGTTGGTGGCCAATGAGTTTCATGTGCAGCTGAGTGCCGGCGGACTATTGCGCACCGATCTGTTCCTGGAATCGCTGGAGAATGATTTTATCGATACCCTTCCTCCTTCCTTTCAATGGAGTATGGGTGATCTGCATATACCGGTTATCCTCTCCTCCGACTTCCTGGAAGCCTATAATGTATTTGCTCCGGGTCAGGGACTGCCGCAGATCTCCCGGGAAACCGCAATGGGCATCCCGGTTCAGATCAATTGCTCCGGGCAGGGCCATCAGTTAACCTTCCAGGGAAATATCGTAGCCTTCAGCGACCGGGTGAATTCGGTACTGGTGCCCAAGAATTTTCTGGACTGGGCCAATAGCCGGTTCGGAGAAATGAAACAGAAAGGCCCTTCCCGGCTTTTTATCAAGATCAGGGATGCGGACAATGCGGACTTTCTCAACTTCGTGGATCGCAAAGGCTATTCCATCAATAAAGACCGAACGCGTTTCGGGCGCACCAAGCAAACCCTGCAAGCCATTTTCAGTGGGCTGGGTATTTTTGGATTACTGGTGGTTGTAATGGCCCTTCTGCTGTTTTCCTTCTACCTCCAGTTGGTCATTGCCCGCAGCAAGGACAGCCTGCAACTGCTGCTGATCCTGGGCTATTCACCCAAGTGGCTCGGCAATAAGGTATCGCGTCAATTTATTCCGGTTTACTTTTTCATTGTACTCAGCGCCCTGGTGGTAACAGAAGTGATCCAATGGTGCTTCCATCATTTCGCTATGTACGACCGGCCCGATATTTCCAGCTGGGTGCATTGGTCTGTAGGCGTTGTGGCCCTGGCGCTGATCGCTATTGCCATTTTTACCAATTTCAGGCTGGTGAAGCGTTTGTTGT
>DATAHC010000077.1:0-4693 GCA_036263415.1 Flavisolibacter sp. | reverse complement strand
TGTGGATGTTCCGGATGATCGGGGAAACCGTGTCATGTTTAAAATGAAAAAGGAAGATAACGCCCAGTGGCGTATCGTGGAAAATGACGTCCCTTCCTGGGTCAGCAATCATGAAAAAATGCTGAACGACGTAATCGATGAGGAACTGCGTTCCTGATTAAGCTTCGAAAGTGCAGGCAATGGCATGGTATTGTTAGGCATATTCAAAAACAAATACTATGGCAGATGATCAAAGGCCGCAAGGGCCGGCTCCTGATGAAATGACCAATAAGAACAGGGGTATGCAGGGTATAGACAAGGCACCGGGTGAAGAACCGGCAGCTGCTCCGGAACAATTTGTTGCGGAAACCCAAAAGGGAAAGAACAAGGTTGATGGAGACCCCTCTCTTAAGAGCGATAAGCCGCTGGAAAATCAGGATATCAGTTAACTGGCCGTACCTACGGCCTTTTTCTTTTTATCTTCCCAAATAAAATCAGCTTGAAACGTCGACTTATCCTCATCAGTTTGTTATTACTATTATCGGTCCTTTCAGGCATCCTGCTCAGTAAGCCTTCGTTGGTTGGAAGTATTGGCATCAATCTGTTCTATAAGCAATACAAATTCCTGAAGGTATGGTGGCAGGGTGCATTAACGGTATTCGCGGTATGGATGCTGCTCTACTGGATTCAGACTTTCCTTCAGAAACGCTATGCTGATCATTCCCGTTGGATCCAACTGCTGGCAATTCTATTATCCCTGGCAGGATTGTATTTTACATACGCTGATTTCCGGCATACCACTACGCATCGCTGGCTGGGAGAGCGTTTTCATATCGGTGCCTACCTTTTCTGGCTGGGATGGATTGGCATCAGCCTGTACCTGTTAACAGAATCCAGGCCAAATGTATTACCTGCCAATCCTGAACCGGTTGAGCCATGAGAAAGAGTGCAGGCATATTATTATACAGGCGCCTGTCTGCCGCTGCCGAGGTTTTACTGGTACATCCCGGGGGCCCTTTCTGGAAAGGAAAGGAAAAAGGAGCATGGACTATTCCAAAAGGAGAATTTACGGAAGAGGAAGAACCCTTGCAGGCGGCCCTTCGTGAATTTGAAGAGGAAACCGGAAAAAAGCTTACCGGACAGCCCATACCATTGGAACCGGTCCGGCAGAAAGCAGGAAAACTGGTCATGGCCTGGGCACTCGAAGGTGATTTGGATGCCTCAACTATTTCGTCAAATACCTTCCGCATCGAATGGCCTTACAAATCCGGAAAATGGCAAACGATTCCCGAAGTGGATAAGGCCGGATGGTTTACCATTCAGGAGGCGGAAGTACTGATCAATCCGGCCCAGTCCGGATTTCTGAAACAACTACAAACCCTACTTACTAATCTATAAATGTTCCGGATGAAGCGGAATTTCAAACTGAAACCGGTTTTAACCAGCATTGCAGCAGCTATTGAGTCATATCCGAAAGCTGCAATGTTCGAGCTGTACCAACAAGGCTATCGGTCCCTGTTTGAACAGCTGGTATCCTGCATCATCTCCATCCGCACACTGGACGAAACAACCATTCCTGTCTCTTTGAAATTGTTTGAAAGAGCGCGCACACCGCAACAAATGCTGCTGCTGGAACACGGTGAACTGGCCGATATGCTTTATGGATGCACCTTCCCGGGACAAAAGGCGGCCACGATACTAGGAATTGCGCAGGCAGCGCTGGATCAGTTCGGCGGCCGGCTGCCGGCCGACTTTGAACAACTGACCGCTTTAAAAGGTGTGGGGCCTAAATGTGCGAACCTGGCTTTGGGTGTGGCGGGGAAGATTCCAGGCATCAGCGTGGATGTACACGTGCACCGGGTGGTGAATCGCTGGGGTTTTGTTGCTACGGCTACGCCGGGAGCAAACCATGAAAGCGCTGGAAGAGAAAGTGGATCGAAAACTATGGATCGACATCAACCGGCTGCTGATGCCCTTCGGTAAACATATCTGCACCGGACGGCTTCCGCATTGTTCCACTTGTCCCGTTCTGGAATATTGCCTGCAGGTGGGGGTAACAAAGCATCGGTAGATAATAATTATGGATATATGGGTATCCCCTATTTTCGGGGTCGTTTATGCCTGTCGACCTCTATCACATCGTCATCCTGTGCCTGGTGGCCTTCCTGGCAGGTTTTGTGGATGCCATTGTTGGCGGCGGAGGACTGATCCAGACGCCTGCTGCACTGGTGCTGTTACCATCGCTTCCGGTAGCGAGCGTGATCGGGTCATTGAAAATTCCTTCCTTCAGCGGTACCAGCCTGGCCACAGTGCAGTATTTGAAAAAAGTACAGATCAACTGGAAACTGGTTACAGTGATCTGCACCATTGCTTTTTTCGCATCTTTTGCCGGATCTCAGTTACTGACCCTCGTTAGTAATCAGTTCATGAAACCGGTTTTGCTGGTGGTTTTGACGGGTGTGGCGATCTATACGTTTACAAAAAAGAACTTCGGACAGGCGCAGGAAAAGAACCATTCAGCCAAAAGGGCGCTGTGGCTGGCCGTACTGATCAGCCTGGTGATCGGTTTCTATGATGGATTCATTGGCCCCGGTGCCGGCAGTTTCCTGATCCTGGCCTTTGTGAGCCTGCTGGGCTTTGATTTTCTTCATGCCTCAGCGCATGCCAAGCTGGTGAACCTGGCTACCAATCTGGGATCCATTACGCTGTTTTTATTGAAAGGAAAGATCATTTGGATGCTGGCCTTACCAATGGCAGTTAGCAATGCGGCCGGTGGAGCAATTGGTGCGAATCTGGCAATCGCCAAAGGAAATAAATTCATCCGCTTATTTTTTGGTTTCATCGTAATCGCTACACTTCTGCGATTTACCTATGATATTTTTGTAAAACGTTGAATATTCTTTTTCTTTACCGCCATAAACAAGTCCAATAGCAAATATTATTATGAAAAACCGTATCACGCTTCTTAGCCTGGCCCTTGCAGCTCTGATATCCAGCTGTTCCAATCAATCAGAAACTACAGAAAAGAAAAAAGCGGAGACTGCCGCTCCTGCCGACAGTTCAAAACTTGTTGTTGAGAATAAAAAAGAAGCGACTGCCGCTGAGATCATGGCGCGCAAGCAGGTGCCGGTTTTGTGTTACCATCATATCCGCGATATTCAAATGGTCAGTAAGGCCAGCAAAGGTTACGAAGTAACAGTCGCCCAGTTCAAGGATCAGATGAAGGCCCTGGCGGACAGTGGTTACCATACCATACTTCCCGACCAGTTATATGATTACCTGGTGTACGGTAAAGCACTTCCGGAAAAGCCCGTTATGCTCACTTACGACGACACGGATGAAGAACAATTCAGCGTAGCGAAAGCGGAGATGGATAAATATGGCTTCAAAGGCGTTTACTTTATCATGACCATATCGATCGGACGTCCCCGCTACATGTCTAAAGAGCAGATCAAACAATTGTCCGATGAAGGCCATGTCATTGCCTCGCACACCTGGGACCACCATCGGGTGGACCGGCTCACCGGCGAGGATTGGTTCAACCAATTTGACAAGCCTAAGAAGCAGCTGGAAGCAATTGTGGGAAAGCCTGTTGAATATTTTGCCTACCCATTCGGGATCTGGAATGAAGCCGCCATACCCGAGATCAAAAAAAGAGATTTCAAGCTCTCCTTTCAGCTATCCACCAAAAGAGATTCGCTGGAACCCCTGCATACGGTTCGCCGCATGATCGTTTCTCCGGAGTGGTCAGCACCGGGTGTGATCAAGGTAATGAAGAGCACGTTCAAATAATTCCACATTTCAGCACTATTAAACGCTAAGAAGCTGCTTATCAGCTCGGGTTCTTTCCTGAGGTCAACAATTGGAGCTGATAACCACTGGAATTTCCCCAATCTGAAACTTTTTCAGGGCCCTGGTTCCTTTTGGAATGGTCTTTGGATTTTACAGGGAAAATCAGAGATTATGTTACCAGTGTGGTTTTTTATAGTGCTGATGGTTTTGATCTGTTACCTGCTCTACGTTACCCGTACAACAGAGGAAAACTTTATGATGATGAGCCGTAATCATATCAGGAAGTTGCAATTCTGGGTGAAAAGCTCAACAGGTAAATAATACGGAAGAAAGCCGGAAACAATTGCAGCAGCTGCAAATGCACTTAAAATATTTGAAAGAAATACAGATGCCTATGGGCATCTTTTTTTATACCGCATAAAAAAAGCCACCCGGTCCGGATGGCTTCACTATCGTTTCAGGCTTAATCTGCTCTTCTGCCTCCGCCGCGTGTCAGGGCAACGAGTAATAAAATGAACACGGCTGCACCGACCACCCATACCCATGGGGACGCATACCAGTTATCACTTTTCGTATTGATATTGACATCAACCGACTTACCGCCGCCATCCTGGGCAAACGTGAGCACGCTCAGGAATGCCGCCATAATGGAAAAATAGATTCTTTTCATGATCAGGGTTTAATATGATACGGTAAAAAAGCGTGCCACCTTGAACAATAACCGTAAAACGCCGGCAGCTCCAACTAACGTACAACCATAAGGTACAGGAAATCAAGCCGGTTTGGTGCGTTGTCCGAATAATAGGCTACCGATACGCACCATATTGGAACCTTCTGAAATAGCATCTTGATAATCGCCGCTCATTCCCATGGAGAGAATGGATAAGTGCGCTCCTTCCTGATGATTCTTATACAGCTCAAA
>DATAHC010000076.1:0-10519 GCA_036263415.1 Flavisolibacter sp. | reverse complement strand
CATTCTTTAAAACACGGAGCTGTACTACAGGGTTCCGGAAGGTCATTTCGCGCCAGATGAAGAAGAAGGCGCCCAGCACGGCTACGATTGTAAGGATCAGGATGGTCGTGTCGTTAAACCAGTCATCGTCCTGCCCCTTTTCCAGGATATATTGCAGGGAGCCTACAAATGCTGCCAGCAAGCCGATACCCAGCCAGTCCACATCCGCCATGGAGCTTTTTTCACCATATTTCGGACTTCTTACAAACTGCAGTGTGAGCAGTGTGGCAATGACACCGAGGGGGATATTGATGTAGAAAATGTAGGGCCAGGAGAAATGGTCCACGATGTAACCACCGAGGGGAGGCCCCAGGGTAGGTCCGACGATCACACCCAATCCATAAATGGCCTGTGCCATGCCGCGCTTTTCCGGCGGATAGCTTTCCGTGATAATGGTTTGCGAAGTCACCAGCAGGGCGCCCCCGCCAATACCTTGTAAAAACCGGAACAATACCAGTTCCCAGATGCCATTGGCATTACCGCAGAGAAACGAACAAATGGTAAAGAGCATGATGGAAACGGCAAAGTAGTTCCTGCGGCCAAACTGACGCGATAGCCAGCTGGTCATGGGCACAATGATCACGTTACCAATCGCATAGGCGGTAACCACCCAGCCCACTTCACTGGTAGTGGCGCCCAGGTTTCCCTTCATATCGTTCAGGGCCACATTCACGATCGTAGTATCCACGATCTCGAGCAAGGCGCAAACGATCGCCGTGATCGTAATGATCACCCGTCGTGATCCATATTCTATTAATGATTCCTGTTGCATATATTGAAATACAAATCAGCCATCAGCGATCAGTAAACAGTGGTGTCCTCAAGAAGATAGCTGTTGCTGACGTTGCGTTCCGATTCTTTCATTGGTTAATAACTAAAAAGGGCCTATCAATCGAGGTGCACATCCACTTCCACATTCATTCCGGGTCTCAGCCTGGCAAGCAGGGAATCGGATGATTTGGCGAATTCGATTTTTACCGGCAGGCGCTGCACGGTCTTCACAAAGTTGCCGCTGGCATTATCGGCTGGCAACAGTGCAAAGGTGGAGCCCGTAGCCGGAGAGAATGAGGAGAGCACCGCTTCAAACTCGTGGCCCTTATAGGCATCGGCTTTCACAATGACCTTCTGTCCTACTTTCATTTTATCCAGCTGCGTTTCCTTGAAGTTGGCAATCACCCAAACCTGGTTGCTGTGCACAATGCTGAATAAGGACTGTCCTGCCTGAACAAACTGACCCGGCTGCGTAATGATCTTGGACACCATTCCATCTTCCGGAGCCGTGATCACCGTATAAGACAGATTGAGCTTGGCTGCATCCACTTCCACCTGGCGCTGCTTGATGGAGGCAGAAGCCACACCGATCTGCTGTGAGGTAGCGCCACTTTGAGCGGCTACTGCATTGGTTTGCTGGGAAGCCTGACGCTTCTGCTCCTGAAGGATCTGCAACTGACGCTCGGCGGTTTGCTTGGCAGCAAGCGCCTGTTCGTATTGCTGTTGTGTGATCGAATGGTCTTTGATCAGGTTGGCATAGCGATCAAAGTCCTGGCTGGTACGCCATACATTCACACGGGCTGCCTCAATTTGTGCATCTACCGTTCCTACCGAAGCCTGAGAAGTGGCAATGTTCGCCCGGGCGGCACTGGTGGTGGCCCTGGCTGAACTCAGGTTACTTTCAGCCAGCCCGAGGGCGGCTTCCGCTTCTTCCACTTTCAACAGATAATCCCTGTTGTCCAGCACTAATAAGGTATCGCCCTTTTTCACCATCTGGTTATCGTTTACCCGAACCTCTTTTACGTAACCGGCCACCCGGGGTATTACCGGACTGATGTCGGCGCTCACCTGGGCATCATCAGTTTCTTCATGATGCTGGGCATGGGTGTATTTCGAGATTCCAAACCAGGCTCCTGCAATGATCAACAGGATCAGTATGATAAGGAAAATAGGATTTCTCTTTTTGGTGGTTTTGATTTCCTGTGTTGTTGTTGTCGATTCCATAAATAGTATATTCTGTTGATCTGATTATTGGTTGATTGTATTGATTTGACCGGCAGCCTGCAACAATTGGTGATAGGCTACCACGGCATCTGCCTTTGCAAAGGAATAATTCATCTGCGCCTGCAGCTGCGCTACATCTGCCTCAAGTACGTCTGTAGTAGTGGCCAGGCTATTCGCATATTTGTTGTTGACGATCCGCTGGTTTTCCGTAGCCTGTTCAATGGCTTTGGCGTATACCTCGATCTTCTTCTGACTGTTCAGCCAGTTCAGGTAACTGCGATTGACCTGAAGGCGGATATTATCATTCAGCAATTCCTCGTTGGCCGCTACTTCGCGTACCCTTGCTTCCGCACCTTCCACTTTAGCTTTCGTTTTCCACAGCGATCCCAGGTTATAAGACACACCTACCCCAATATTCATCGCATTGGTGATGGTGAGCACCTTTGGAATATGGGCGGCTACATAACCGCCTGTCAGGGCCAGACTGGGATAGTACTCCCCTCTGGTGGCCTTCACACCCGATGTAGCTGCCTGCTTTCTGCTTTCCAGGGAAGCGAGGTCTTTTCTATTGGATAAGGCTGATTGTACATACTCATCCAGCGTTTTTACCTGATAACTTTGCTGAACGATGGCGGAGTCGGGTGCCAGCTGCGTTTGCTCGGGCAGGCCCAGCATCAGGTTCATATTCACATTGGCCAGCTGCCAGTTGTTCTCCGCCTCCAGTAACGCCAGCTCGGTATTGGAGCGCTGCAGTTCGGCTTTTAAAAGATCATTGCGAGCCAGCAATCCGTTCTTTTCGAGATTACGCAGGTCCTTCAGACGCTGGTCGTTCTGTGCCAGGTTTTCCCTGACCAGGTTCACCGCTGATTTGGCCTTATATAAATTCACATACGCCTCAACGGTATTCTCAATAACATCTTCTTTTTCATTATCAGCATCCAGCCTGGCTGCCTGAGCCAGGAAGCGGGACGATTCAATACCATATTTGATCCGTCCGCCTGTATAGATCGGGAGTGAAGCATTGAGAATACCGTACATAGCCTGCGATACAGATGGAGAACCGCCACCATTGCCGCCTCCGGCCGTATCATTTCGCTTGATATTTATATTGGCGCTGCTCAGCCGCAGGTACGATGCTGAAGCACTGACATCCGGCAGTTTTCTGTCGGTCGCTTCCTTCAAAGCCGCAGTAGCCTGATCAATACGGGCGCTGTTCACCTTTAGCTGCTTGCTGTTTTTAATACTCAATTCAATGGCTTCATTCAATTTAATAGGCCTGTTTTCCTGTGCCATCCCGGTCAGTGTGATTAGTACTGACAAGGCCATAAGAATCACCTTACTGTTATGCTTCATAATCTAATATTGCTTTATACAAGGTTTTTAAATAGGCGCTCAGCTTCTTTTTGATATGCTTTTCAAATTCCTGATCGGGCATTTCCTGCAGATTGTTGATCTCCTTGTAAAAATGCTGTGCCGTTACCAGCTGACTGGTCGTTCCTACCAGCGTCATCATTAAAAAGGGTACATCCACCTGCTTTTTGAACTCTCCTTTTTTCTGCCCTTGCTGTATCAGCTGCTTGATCAGTGCCTGATTGGACTGTTTCAATTGAAAGATCTGCCGGGCGATCGGACCGTCTTTATCGGTCATCTGCTCCCGTATCATTACTTTATGAAAGCTTTGCTTTTTGAAGATGCGGTCGATATAATCGTCAATCAGTTTCTCCACTTTCTGCATGGAATTCATGCTTTCGTCCTGCAAAAGGTTCTGCAGCTGCAGTTTGAGGTGATGACCCCGGTAACTGAACATGGCCTCCATCAGCTTTTCCTTAGAGCCAAAATAATAGGAGATCATTGCCAGGTTCACATTAGCCGCCTCAGCAATATCCCGGACGGATGTCCCTGAAAACCCACGTTCCGCAAACAGGGCTTCAGCCGCTTCCATGATCTGTACCTGCTTTTCACTGTATTCCATAAAATAATTGAGGCGCAAAATTAAACAAACGTTTAATTAAAACAAACATTTGATCAAAGTTTTTTCTCAATATCCATACCACATAAAAAAAGCCCCTGATTATCAGGGGCTTTTTTTTTAAAATGAGTTCCGTTATTTCCTGGAGGCCAGTTTGGAAAGGAGGCGTAATATTTCCATATAGAGCCATACAATAGTTACCATCAGCCCGAAAGCGCTGTACCATTCAAAATATTTCGGAGCGCCCTGAGCAGCTCCCTGCTCGATCATATCGAAATCAAGGATCAGGTTCATGGCAGCAACGGTCACCACAAAAAGGCTGATCCCTACACCTACCGTACCGTTCTCATGCAAATAAGGCATATTTACCCCGAATAAATGCATGACGAAATCGATCAGGTAAAATAGGGCAATCCCTGCGGTAGCCCCTACTACTACTCGTGTAAAAGTTGGTGAGGCTTTCAGAATACGGAAATAGTATAAGGCAAACATAGCAGCCGATACGCCGAATGTGAGTAATACAGCCTGTTGGATGATACCCGGATATTTAGCAGCAAAGCCGGCATTGAAGGCTGCCGAAACGGCGCCGAGAAACAACCCTTCGAACATAGCATAGCCTAAGGCCAGGTAAGGTGACCAGCTTTTTTTAAAGATGATAATGATGGCCAGCACCAGTCCACCGATAGCAGAACCGATAGCCCAGGGCATCACATCGGCGCCTTTATAAAACTGGTCCCAGGTAAAAGAAGCGGCGCCTACCAGCATCAGCAGCATGATACCGAATTTTTTGACCGCTCCGGTGATGGTCATTCTTTCTTCACCGGCCAGCACGGAAGCCGATTGAAATACTTTTTCATTGAGTGCAGGATTACTAGATTTGAAAAGTCCCATAATAAGTAGTTTTATTAGTAGGGTGAAAATAAATAGTTTGCCTGATTATTCTAAATTATTACCCGAAAGACTCTTGTTAAAAATGAGCCTGTTCTTAGGTTTGTTTCCCGAACCGGGACTTCATGAACGGCTTTTCCACACCCAGAAAATACAATGCAGAAAGGAAAAGGATGCAGGAGGCAAACAATACCAGCACAGCGGAAAACACCAGGGGGTTCCAGTGACTCACATACCTGCCGGCCAGGCCTCCCACAAAAGAAAGCACAGCAAAGTGAAGCAGGTAAACAGAGTAGCACATGCCTCCTATGATACTGATCACAGGGATGGAGAATACTTTTTTCCAGAAGGGATGGGTCAGCACCACATGAAAAAGAAGGAACATCCCGGCCAGCTTTATCATATAGCCAGTGAGGCTGGTAAAGGAATCGATAAAAATGATACTGGCGAGCGCCAGTCCCCCTGCCAGTATACCTGCCTTAAAGCCGGGAATCAGCCGGATGCCCTGCACCTGCAGGTCGGCCAGCAGCAATCCGCTGAGAAAAAAATGGAGGTACATAAATACCGTACCCATCTGCCATACATTGAACCAGTAGAGGGCACTGACCAGGATCACCGTCAGCAAAATCGTTCTTCTGAGCAGAGCCGAGCGGATCCGGAACAGCAAACAAAAAAGTGGAGCCAGTAAATAGAACTGCACTTCCACTTCAAGCGTCCAGGCAACCGGTAATATGGGTGAGAAGGAATGGTAAAGAAGCATATGCGTATACGTAGCGGAAGCCAGGAGCCGTGGCCAGAGAAAACCGAACGTATAGGTTTTGAGCACAAGCACCTGAACCAGGAAGAGCAGTACCAGCAGAATGAGGTACGGCGGCTCCAGCCGCGTCAGGCGCCGCAGATAGTAGCGGCGAAGACCGACCTTTTTTCCCTGCTTCCGGTATTGCTGTGCAAAGGGCAGACTCAGGATAAAGCCACTGATCATGAAAAATAAAGCGACACCCATGCCACCCCCAAGAAGCACATTGCGCCAGTAGCCGGATGCAAGGAGTTGGCCATTATAGAATTTCACATCCATATAATGGGGAATATGCATCAGTAGTACTACCATGGCAAGCGCCAGGAAGCGCAGACCGTCTACTTCCGGAAGATACGCCGTGCTGTAGGTGATGCGCCTGAATTTTTGAAGCAATGACTGCATCCGTAATTTAACGCTGGCTGGCGATCAGCAGATTAAGATCCGTATACTTTAGGTTGAACCGCTCACTGAGATAAAAATTGGTAAGCGCCCCCTTGAACATATAGATACCGCTGCGCAGGTGGATCTGGTGCCACACCATCTGCTCAAATCCTCCATCCTCTCCTGCTTCCAGCAGCAGGGGCATCAGCACATTACTGATGGCCTGGGAAGCGGTACGTGCAAAGCCGGATGGGATATTGGGTACACAATAATGGATCACTCCGTACTTCAGGTAGATCGGACTTTCATGCGTAGTGATTTCGGCGGTTTCAAAACAGCCACCGCGGTCGATGCTGACGTCGATCACCACGCTACCGGGACGCATACTGCTCACCATTTCTTCGGTAACCACCACAGGAGTCCGTCCTGTTTCCGAAGCCAGCGCTCCAACGGCCACCTCGCAGGTCTTCAGCTGCTTGGCGAGCATCCGGGGCTCTATTACGGAGGTCCATAGGCGTTGCCCTATATTATTCTGCAGCCGTTTGAGACGATAAACACTGTTGTCGAATACTTTCACGGAAGCACCGAGTGCCAGGGCAGCACGTGCGGCATATTCGCCAACAATGCCCGCTCCGATAATAATTACTTTGGTCGGCGCAATACCGGAGATACCTCCCAGCAAGACCCCTTTTCCATGATTTGCGGAACCCAGGTACTGGGCGGCGATCAGCATGACCGCGCTTCCGGCGATCTCGCTCATGCTCCTTACAATGGGATAGCTGCCACTGTCGTCCTTCAGATTTTCAAAGGAAATGGCAGTGATGCGCTTTTCCATCATCTTCTGCAACAGCTCCGCCTTCAGCACGCTCAGGTGAATGGGCGAAACGATCATTTGATTATGCTGCAGCAGGGGAAGATCTTCTTCAATGACCGGTGCGCTCTTTACCAGAATCGGTGCCTTATATACTTCATCCCGGTTATACGAGATGCGGGCGCCCGCTTCACTGTAATCACGGTCGGCAAAATGCGCTGCTTCACCTGCGTTATGTTCTATGGTAACATGATGGCCGTTGCTGATCAGCACACTCACCGCATCGGGCGTGAGGGCGATCCTGTTTTCCTGGAAGGCGATTTCTTTAGGGATACCGATGTGCAATTGAGCACCCTTTGGTTTAATGTCCAGTGTTTCTTCCAGTGTTTCATAACTGAATGACGGACTTACAATTGATTTTTGTTGGGACATACAGGGCTGATCTTCAATTTCGGATTACAAATTACAACTGTTCCGCCATACTCTAGGAAGGCAATTCAATTTTGATGATCCTTTCCGTTTCCGATACGGGCTCCAGATAAATATGAACCGTATTTTCATCGAACAGTTGCGGTGCCTTTTCCGGCCATTCTACCAGGCATACGGCGCCGCTGTAAAAACAGTCCTCCACTCCTGCCCGGATGATCTCTTCTTCGTCTTTAAGCCGGTACAGATCAATATGATAGATCTTTTGCAGCGAACCACCTTCCTCATAGGCGTATTCATTGATGATGGAGAAAGTTGGACTGCCCATAGCCTCTTTGACACCCTTGCTTTCACAAAGCGCAGTGATAGTGGTTGTTTTTCCCGCTCCCATTTCTCCATGAAATGCAAAGAGCCTGTAGGCGTCAGCCAGTTGCCAGAATTCCCTGGCAAATGAAGAGAGTTGATCCTTATGTACCTGAAATTCCATAGGCAAATTTAACATGGGTTTGCAACGAAGTTGAAAAGATAAATGGTACAACATTTATCATCCCCTGAAGGGGCGTGTAACTTTGCAGCTGAATCATCAAGCGAACCAGAATGGAAAAGATACAATGGAAGGTGGAAGGTATGACCTGTTCGAACTGTGCGCTCACCGTCAACAAATACCTGCAGCAGCAGGGTGCCAGCAATGTGGTGGTCAATCCCATTGATGGAGATGTGTCCTTTGAATGGAACGGCTCCGAGACCACCCCGAAACTCATTAAAGGGGTACAATCGCTGGGTTACCAGGTGCATACTCATGATACCCTGGCCATCGTTAAGAAAAAACCGTTTCTGGCTTCCAACCTGCAGCGCTTCTGGTTCACCCTGCCGTTCACCCTGGTGCTGATGCTGCATATGATACCGGGTCTCCATCTGCATTTCCTGATGAATCCCTGGCTGCAGCTGGCCCTGGCTACTCCTGTATTTGCCACAGGCATGTTTTTTTTCGGGCGTTCGGCCCTGCAAAGTATCCGGAACCGGGTGCCCAATATGAATGTTCTGATCACTATCGGAGCTGCTTCCGCCTTTCTGTATAGCCTGGCGGGAACACTGATGAACCTGGGTGAAGGGTACCTGTATTACGAGTCTGCTGCCACTATCATCACACTGGTCTTCCTGGGCAACTACCTGGAAGATGCGTCGGTTCAGTCCACTCAGAAAGCCCTGAAAGCGCTGGTCCGCTCCCAGAAAGTAATGGCGAACATGATCGCCTTTGATCATGAGCATAAGGAATTGATCTTTCCCATCGAGAATACACAATTAAAGACCGGCGACCTGGTACTGATCCGGACGGGTGAACAGGTGCCGGCCGACTGTAAGATCCTTTGGGGCGAAGCGGAAGTGAATGAGGCCCTGCTGACCGGTGAAAGTATTCCGGTACACCGCAAGCAAAAAGAAGCGCTTATCGGTGGCAGTGTGCTGGTTCATGGTACGGTGAAAGCACAGGTAACCGCCGCCGGTAACGATACGGTGCTCTCGCATATTCTTCAGCTGGTGAAAAAAGCACAGGGCGAAAAGCCGCCTATGCAGCAGATGGCCGACCGCATCAGCGCTGTATTTGTACCGCTTGTTTTAAGCATCGCCGTTCTGACGCTGGCTATCAACTGGATCGTTCTGAAAGAATTTACGCCTTCGCTGCTGAGAAGTATTGCCGTACTGGTCATCGCCTGTCCCTGTGCGATGGGTCTTGCCACGCCCGCTGCCATTGCGGTGGGTTTGGGACGCGGTGCCCGTAATGGTATTCTGTTCCGGAACGCCAAAAGCCTGGAGCTGTTCCGCAATATCCGCCAGGTGGTCTTCGATAAAACCGGAACACTGACGACCGGGCAGTTTGAGATAGCTGATTTCAGGTTTTTTGAGGTCAGTGAAACAACCTTCAAAACGATCGTTTATTCGCTGGAAAAATATTCCAGTCATCCGCTGGCCAGGAGCCTGGCCTCGCACTGGAAGTCCAAAGAGGAGATCCGTTGGAAATCTATTGAAGAGGTAAAAGGTCAGGGTATGGTAGCTACCGATAAAGAAGGGATTACCTACCGGATCGGTTCCTATACAATAGCTGCTGCACATACACAGGAAGAGAACCATAATATGTATGTCCTCCGCAATGAGAAACTTATAGGCTGGATCGACCTGAAGGATGAATTGCGCCCCGAATCCAAAGAAGTGATCGCGTACCTCCATAATAAGGGCATCAGGACCATTCTGCTGAGCGGTGATCGTTATGCGAAAACCAGATCACTGGCAGATAGTCTGGGGATCAGCGAGGTTTTTGCAGAACAAACGCCTGATCAGAAACTGAAAAAGATTGAAACGCTGACGCAGGAAGCACCTACCATTATGGTCGGAGATGGCATCAACGACGCACCGGCCCTGGCCAAGGCAACGATCGGTATTTCAATGAGTGAAGCTTCTCAGGTGGCCATGCAAAGTGCTTCGGTGGTATTGATGAACAGCGGATTGAAAAAACTTCCGGTGGCACTCGGCCTGGGCAGGCATACCTACCTTACCATTAAGCAAAACCTTTTCTGGGCCTTTGCCTATAACCTGGTTGCCATACCGGTTGCCGCCATTGGTCTGCTGGGACATTACGGTCCTACGTATGGAGCGCTGATCATGGCCCTGAGCGATGTGGTGCTGGCCGCCAACTCTGTACGGTTGTTTGTAAAAAAAGTAGACTGATCTCAGAAGAGGCTTCGGTATCCCTGTCCTACAAGGTTCCCGTTATGATAGATCTGAAGGGTATAATTCCCTTTGAGAAAGTCCTCACCGGAAATGGAGAAGCTGACCTTTCTCGATTCTCCTTTATTATAATCGAAGACCACTTTGGCAGAATATACTTTTCGTCCGTCAGGGGTTTCAAAGGTACCCGACTCCCACTCAGAACCTTTTAATACTCTTCCATCAGGACGGATGATGACAACCATCATTTCAATGGCGGAAGAAGGGTTCTGGGCGCTGCGTACGGTAAAGGTACCTTTCAGCTTGTCTGCCTGATCAGGCTGACTCGTCTCCTTATCGTTATCCCCTTCGGCCCACATGCGAAAATCACCGGCACTGAAAGGAGAGCTGGTAGCCGAGCGGTCGATGGTCCGGGAAAGGTCCGGGTTGGCCCTTACCACAGAGCGCTGTTCATTTTTGAGCTGCTGGCTCAACTGCTCCAGCAAGGCATTCA
>DATAHC010000075.1:0-4394 GCA_036263415.1 Flavisolibacter sp. | reverse complement strand
TCTAAAAGTTTGTAAACCTTGCGCGTGTGGCGCCAGAGCATAACAATATTCAACAGGGGGAATCGTTAGGGAAAGGCAAAAATAACAGTTTCAACTGTTTATTTAGGGGCAAAACCAAACGGCTGACTGCATACAAAGCCGCAAACCTTTATTTTTGTTGACTTCTAAACCCTGATTGAATGGCTCAAACAAGCAAAGCAGCGGCAAGACGTGGAAAACCTTCGTACGTAATGTCCATTATCGGTGTCACCCTGGTCCTGTTCCTTTTAGGCCTGGTAGGCTGGATGGTGATCAACGCCAATAAACTCGGCGACTACTTCCGGGAGAACGTGGAAGTGCGGGTCCATTTAAGAGGAGATGTGCGGCAGCAGGACAGCCTGGCGCTGATGCAATACTTTCAGTCTCAACCCTATGTTACCAAATACAGCTATGTAAATAAGGAAATGGCCCGCCAGAAATACCTGGGTGATGGAAATGAAGACTATAGTGCCATCCTGGATTACAATCCGCTGCCCAACAGTATTTACTTTAATGTAAAGAAGGATTATGTGCAGGTGGACTCGCTGGAAACCATCCGCAAGAATATAGAAACCACGCAAAGTGCACTGGTCACCGATGTGCAGTATCCGAAGGACACGGTGGCCAACCTGAATAAGAACATCCGGAATATCAGCCTGATCCTGCTGGCTGTGGCTATTATCCTCGCTATAGTAGTGATCATCCTGATCGATAATACCATACGGCTGGCCATGTTCAGCAACCGCTTCCTGATCAAGACCATGCAGATGGTAGGTGCCACCCGGGGCTTTATTGCCAAACCGTTGAATATCAGGGCCGTGATCAACGGCGCCGTAAGCGCGGTGATTGCCATTGTACTGATCTATATCCTTATCAGTATTACCGGAAGCGTATTCCCGGAAATAAAGGTGGTGAATTCGAACGGCTCCCTGTTATTATTGTTTGCCATTCTGCTGGTCATCGGTATCACCATTACGTTATTCAGTACGTATCGCAGCGTGTTGAAATACCTGCGCATGAAGCTCGACGAACTTTATTAACCGTAAACTTTTCTTATTTTGCCCTATCAAGCAGCTCACATGAAAGATAAAAAGACCACCACTGTTAAAAAAGATACCGCCGGCATCGGCACCTTATTCGAAAAGACCAATTTTACCTGGATGCTGATCGGTGCCGGTGTAATGATCGTAGGCTTTTTATTAATGGCGGGCGGGCGCAGTGAGGATCCGAATGTTTTCAATACCAGTGAAGTATACGGTTTCCGCCGCATAACCATTGCCCCGGTGGTGATCCTGGCCGGACTGGTGATCGAGATCATTGCCATTTTCAAGCAACCCAAAAACAGCTAAGCGCAACTTTACTGCTCATGAGTATTTTCGAAGCCGTTGTGATCGCCATCGTAGAAGGCCTGACCGAGTTTTTGCCTATTTCTTCCACCGGACATATGATCATCGCCAGTTCCTTCCTGGGCATCGGCGAAGATGATTTCACCAAGCTTTTTGAAGTAGCCATTCAGCTGGGCGCCATCCTGGCCGTAGTGGTGCTGTACTGGAAGAAGTTCTTCGATTTCAGCCGCTGGCAGTTCTATGTGAAACTGATCGTCGGTGTTATTCCCGCACTGGTACTGGGCTATCTGTTCAGCGACAAGATCGATGCGCTGCTGGAAAGTCCGACAACGGTAGCTATTACCATGCTGCTGGGCGGTATTGTTTTACTTTTCATCGACAACTATTTTAAGAACCCGACAGTAACCACCGACCAGCAGATCAGTTATCCGAAAGCCTTTATCATCGGATGCTGGCAGGTGATCGCCATGATACCCGGGGTATCCCGGAGCGCAGCCTCCATAATCGGTGGCATGCAGCAAAAGCTGACGCGCAACCTGGCGGCCGAATTCTCTTTCTTTCTGGCCGTACCTACGATGTTCGCCGCTACCGCTTATTCCCTGGTCCTGAAAAAATGGAAAGGCAGCGGAGTGGAGCGAAAAGGCTATGAGCTCATTATGGAGAACAAGCAGAACCTCTATGCTTTCCTAACCGGTAATGTGGTTGCTTTTGTAGTGGCCCTGATCGCGATCCGCTTTTTTATTCAATACCTGAAGAAATACGGCTTCCGGGTATTTGGCATCTACCGTATTATCGCAGGCATCATTCTGCTGGTGCTGATCTTCACAGGCTATCTTAAATAATACTATCTTTTCATACCGAACGCAGAAAGACATCAGCAAAGGATGTCTTTTTAGTTTACCACCATCAACGCAACATATGCAAACTGCTTCCAAGAAAATCGTCAATGCCTGGGCTATGTACGACTGGGCGAACAGTGCTTATAACCTGGTGATCACCTCCACCATCTTCCCGGCTTATTATGAAGCGATTACCGGAGATAACAATGAAAAGACTATCGACCATGTCCATTTCCTGGGAAGGGATTTCGTAAATACGTCCTTATACAATTATGCACTGGCCGTAGCTTTCCTGATCGTTACCTTACTGTCACCCCTGCTTTCTTCCATCGCTGACACTAGGGGGAACAAGAAGACCTTCATGTCTTTCTTTATTACCATGGGAAGCATTGCCTGTGCCGGCCTGTTCTTCTTTGCGAAGTCGTATACCAACTACCTCAGCATCGGGCTCACCTGCCTGGTCATTGCCTGCGTGGGCTTCTGGGGCAGCCTGGTCTTCTATAATTCCTTTCTGCCGGAGATTGCCGCTCCGCAGGACCGTGACCGCATCAGTGCCAAGGGCTTTGCCTATGGCTATGTGGGCAGCGTGCTGCTGCAGATCATCTGCTTTGTGTTTGTATTCAAGCCCGGCATTCTGGGTGGCGATGAAAATACCTCCATTCAATACCAGTTCTGCTTTTTCCTGGTGGCCGTATGGTGGTTCGGGTTCGCCCAGATCCCCCTGCGTGTGTTACCGAAACCGGTCGTCATCGAAAAGCCCAAACAGGCGCTGGCGGCAGGCTATGTAGAACTGAAGAAAGTATTCAGCCAACTGATGCATATTCCCGTGCTGAAGCGCTTTCTTTATTCTTTCTTCTTTTACAATATGGGTGTGCAAACGGTGATGCTGGCCGCAGCCCTTTATGGTAAAAGCGAATTGCAGATCCCGACTACCAATCTCATTATTGCCATTGTACTGATACAGCTGGTCGCCATCCCCGGCGCTTTTCTGATCTCCAGGCTTTCCCAGAAGATCGGGAATATCAAAGCGCTGATGGTTTGTGTATTTGTCTGGATCATCAACTGCATCCTGGGGTATTTCATCCCGGCCCATGGTATTTATGAGTTTTACGGACTGGCCACGGCTGTAGGCTTTGTAATGGGTGGCATCCAGTCGCTCAGCCGCAGCACCTATTCCAAACTGATGCCTGAAACAAAAGATACCACCTCCTTCTTCAGCTTTTATGATGTAACGGAGAAGATCGCCATTGTGATCGGCATGTTCAGCTTCGGCTTTATCAATGAGCTTACCGGTTCGCAGCGCAATTCCGTACTGGCCCTTGTGGTGTTTTTTATTTTGGGACTTATCGGTTTATTCCTGACATTGGGCAAGGAAAGAGAACAGTCATCATATGAAACTGTATAGCATCAACACCGGCTATTTTAAATTGGATGGAGGCGCCATGTTTGGCGTGGTTCCGAAAAGCATTTGGAATAAACTGCAGCCTGCCGACTCCAATAACCTGTGCACCTGGGCCATGCGTTCGCTGCTGATCGAGGATGAGGGAAAGCTGATCCTGATCGATACGGGAATCGGTAACAAGCAGGATGAGAAGTTCTTCAGCCATTACTACCTGCATGGCGAGGATTCACTGGACCGTTCTTTAGCCGCTCATGGCTTTCACCGGAATGATATTACCGATGTGTTCCTGACGCATCTTCACTTCGACCATTGCGGGGGCGCCATCGAAAGGGCCGGTGATAAGCTGGTGCCGGCGTTTAAAAACGCCGTATACTGGAGCAATGAGCAGCACTGGCAATGGGCCACCGAACCCAATGACCGCGAAAAAGCGTCATTCCTGAAAGAGAATATCCTGCCCATCAAGGAAAGCGGACAACTGCAATTCCTGAAAACACCGGGAGCTGATACGCTACTGGGAACTACCGGCTTTTCAGAGCATCTTTCTGTACGGTTTGTGAACGGACATACGAATTCCATGATGCTGCCGCAAATCCGGTATAAGGATCACACGATCGTTTACCAGGCCGACCTCCTTCCCTCCGTAGCTCATATACCGCTTCCCTATGTAATGGCTTACGATATGTTTCCGCTAACTACATTGCTTGAGAAGAAACAATTTCTTACCGAAGCCGTGGAGAACAATTACATTTTATTTTTTGAACACGATCCCGTGAATGAATGTTGTTCACT
>DATAHC010000074.1:0-5885 GCA_036263415.1 Flavisolibacter sp. | reverse complement strand
TGACAAAGCTCCTAAATACATCAATACTCCCGAGAATGAGCTATATGTAAAAAGTAAGATCCTTTATGGGACCTACTTTGCCCGGCATGCTATTGACAAGGCAGATGAATGCCTGCTGGTGGAAGGGTATACCGATGTGATTTCCCTGCATCAGGCCGGCATTGAAAATGTGGTGGCCAGCGGTGGTACGTCGCTTACCCAGGATCAGCTGCGGCTGATCAAAAAGTACACAAAGAACCTGACCATAATTTATGATGGCGATTCAGCCGGGATCAAGGCGGCCACCCGTGGATTGGATATGGCCCTGGAGGAAAGCCTGAATGTGAAGCTGGTACTGATACCCGATAAGGAGGATCCTGACAGCTATGTACAAAAGCTGGGCGCTAACGCTTTCCGCAATTTTATACTGCACCAGAAAAAGGATGTGATCCTGTTTCAGATCGATACGGCGATGCAGGACACCGGTATGGACGCCAATAAAAAGTCCGAACTGGTGAACCAGATCGCAGAAACGATTTCCAGGATTGATAAAACGGAAGACTTTACCCGGCAACAGGATTATATACGCCAGTCTTCCCAATTGCTGAATATAGATGAAACGGGTTTTACCAGCCTCGTTAATAAATTTATCCGCAACCGGATCTCGGCCCAGGAAAGCAAGCTTCCTTTTGAAGAAGCCAAATACCATGAAGAGAATGCGCGCAAGGCCGAACAGAACGACTTCAGCGATCAAACATTCAATCTTCTGTATAAGGATGAATTACAGGAAAAGGAAATAGCCCGGATACTCCTGGAACATGGGTTTAAAAAATGGGAAGGCCACCAGATGATCGCAGAGTATGTATTGTCCGAATTGCCGGACGATGACCTGATCGACAATCAGATCGTGCTTGCTTTTATTAAAAATTATAAGTCGCTGGTGGAAGCAGGGGTGCAGCCCGATAAGAACCAATTTTTATATCATGAAGACAAAGACATCAGCACACTGGCTGTTTCGCTATTGCACTTTCCCTACGAAGAAAGTTCCCACTGGAAAAAGGAAATGAGCCAGGCTACCGGTTTCCAGAAGGCCTTGTTCGAACAGGATTATAAATCCTTTCTGAACGCGCTGCGGCCTGAAAATGAGGAAGAATTGCTGAATTACCTTAATATGCAACGCGATACCACGAATGAAGAAGTGGAAAGCGCCATCAATTATTTAAAACTGCGTAAAATAAAACGGCTGCTGCTGCAAAACCAATCCGATCTTGAAAAAGCCGCTCCGGAAGATCAATATACCCTGTTCCTTACCCACCAGCACCTGAAGCAGATGGAAATCGACCTGTCTAAAAAGATCGGATCGGTCGTTATCAAATAAACGGATCTAAACGAAACGTATCTATCTGGCATTGATTTTATAGTAATCCTATCAGACTCATAAAACTTACTATATGAAAGGAATGTATGCGCTGGAAGGCGGGTTGGCAGGAGCTGTAGCCCTGACCCTGATTTCCGAAACCGTTAAAAGAGCGATTCCCCATGCACCAAGAGTAGATCTTTTAGGAATGAATGCCTTATCGAAAGGCCTGAAGATCATAGGAGCGCGAAAACCGGAAGACCGGAAACTCTATACATGGGCTCTGGCCGGAGATCTGATCAGTAATGCTGCTTATTACAGCATTGCCGGTATTGGTAAAAAAGATAATGCTTTATTACGGGGAGCTGCCCTGGGCTTTGGTGCCGGCCTGGGAGCGGTACTATTGCCAAAGCCCCTGGGACTGAAAGATCATTATACCGATCGTACGCTGTCCACCCGCGTTCTGACCGTGGGGTTGTATGTTGCCGGAGGCATAATTGCTGCCGCTGTTATGAAATGGGCTGATAAAAAGAAACAACGAAGCAACCAGGACTGGGAGCAGCGTCTTATGACTTCGTCCATGGCCTAAAGTCCCTAAGCATGGCATAATTCCTGTGTTCAGAAACGTAACAACTATAAAATTTTAAATTATGTCAGGAAGAGGCGATAACAATCAACATGGCAGTTCCGGCAGGGGTGCCAGCAATCAGAGCAATCAGGGATTTAGTGAGGGTCAGGAAAAGAAGTCCAATCACGGACGTCAAACAGGCGGTCAGTCTTCTGAAGCACAGCCTCAGAAGGAAGATCAGTCCAGCAACCGTGATCACTCCACCCGCAAGACCAAGAAATAATAATCTTTTATTCCCTTTTGAAGCCACCTTCCGGGGTGGCTTTATATTATCCTAAATCTGGCTTTACTTGAAGTTCGTAGCAATCTCCGATACACATGGCCGGCACGCTTCACTAAAATTGCCAAAGGGCGATGTGCTGATTCATGCCGGTGATATTACCTACAAGGGGAAGCGGACAGAAGTAGAAGATTTTCTGACCTGGTTTGACAAACAGAAGTTTGCCTACAAGGTCTTCATTGGTGGTAACCATGATTTTTTTCTGGAAAAGGAAAAGAAGGAAGGAATCGAAAAAATGATACCCCAAGGCATCACCTACCTGAACGATTCCGGAATAACCATTGACAATATTAAACTTTGGGGATCACCGGTAACACCTAAATTCTTCAACTGGGCCTTTAACCGTAAAAGGGGCGATTCCATTAAAAAGCACTGGAGCCTGATTCCTGAATCTACTACCATACTGATAACCCACGGGCCCTGCTACGGAATATTGGACCAGGTAGCCTCAGAAGAACATGTAGGAGACAAGGATCTTCTGGCGCGGATCCGTGAGGTGAAGCCAAAGGTTCATTTGTTCGGACATATTCATGAATCTTACGGAACTACCAAAAGTGGTGGGGTTCATTTCATCAACGCCAGTCTCATGAATGAAAATTATGAGCTGGTGCATAAGCCCACTGTATTTGATCTATAAGCCTAACACCAGTTTGAGTTTACCATAGCCCGATTTGCTGACTGGTATGCGCGCTCCGGATTTCAGGATGGCAAGGTGATTTTCCTTTTCATAAGGATCGATGCGGGTGATCTCCTGGATATTGAGGATGTAGGACCGGTGCGTTCTAACAAATTGGGAGGGCGGGAGTGTATCTTCAAAATAGCCCATTGTTTTATTCTTCAGGAAAGAACCTTCCCTCGTTATGATTTTGACGTAATCATCCGCCGCTTCCAGGTAATGAACATCAGGGACAGGAATGATCCTGATCTTTCCTGCGTTCTTCACAACGATCCTTTCTGTCTGACCCGGTAATTCCGTTACGGTGTGCAACAGCTTTTGAATGCCGGCCTCTGAAGTTTCAGGTGAGGCTGATGCTAAAAACTTGTCTATGGCTTTTTCAAATCGTTCCTTACTGAATGGCTTCAGCAGGTAATCTACCGCATGGGTTTCAAATGCCTTGATGGCATATTCGTCAAAGGCTGTTGTAAAGATCACTGCCGGCGGATGCTCCAGGAGCTCCAGCATCTCGAATCCATTGATCTTAGGCATCTGTACATCCAGGAAGATCAATCCTGGCTGATGTTGCATGATCGCTTTCATTCCTTCGAATCCATCATTGCATTCGGCCACGACCGTAATCTGCGAATAGCCCTGTAGGTATTCAAGCACCAGTAAGCGGGCAAGTGGTTCATCATCTATTATGATCGCTTTAATCATCTGTACTGAGGTATTTTAATAGCCGTTATAAAAGTGTTGTCTTCAGCGCTGGTTTGAATAAGGTCGTTTCGGGCAAACAGTAAATAAAGCCTTCGCTGAACGGATGACAGTCCGAAACCTGTTCCTTTTTTTGGTGAGCTGGTAGCAGGATCAAAAGGATTGGTAACCTGAATTTCCAAATAACCCTCCCTGATCAGGGCTGATAAGGTAATCGTGATAGGCTCCATGGTATCGTACAAGCCAAATTTGATGGCATTTTCAACAATGGGTTGCAACAACATAGCAGGGATCGTGGCAGTGGAAGCTTCATTTTTGATCTCAGTTGAAAGACGGTGACCGAAACGAACCTTCTCAATTTCAAGATAAAGTTGCAGATGCTGTAATTCTTCCGTGATGCTGAGCCACTGGTTATCTTCTTTTTTCAGCGTTCCCCGCAAGAAGTCCGAAAGCTGCTGTATCATGGTACGGGCCTGTTGCGGTCTGATGCCTATAAGCGCATTGATCGAATTCAGGCTGTTGAACAGGAAGTGGGGCTGAAGCTGCTGCCGGAGTTTATAGAGTTCTGCTTCTTTTGACAATTTCTCTGCTTCGGCCTGCCGCGTCTCGGTACGGTATTGATCCTGGATGGTATACCAAAGAACGGAAATGAGCGCCATACAGCCAATAGTCAGGAATCCGAAAGCATAGCGTATGGGCACCGAACGGGTAAAAAAATACGTATAGTCAGCGTTTTCATTTGTGATCAGTAACAGCATTGATTTGGAGATCAGCAGCCATAGGCCGGCCAATACCAGGCACAAGGCCAGTATGTAACCATATTTATTCTTTTTAGGAATGTAGAATTGTAAAATCGTCGTAATCATAACCGACATACCAGCCAGCAATACATTGCTGATGGCGCTGTCCCATATTGCCAGCTTCCAGCTGTAGCCATACCAGTTCAGTACCAGTACGTGCATAATGGCCCAAAGCCACCAGCAGGTAGCAAATACCAGACGAAACCGAAGCGCTTTTAACGGAGAAGTAGCCAATGAGATAATTTAAACAGATAACAAAACTTCCTTTCTGTTCAGAATAACCTGAGCCTTCTGGTGCACAAAAGTAGTATAGGAATGTCCATCATCTACTTCATTAATCCGCGAATACACTTCTGCTCCATCAACCAGCTCATGTAAGGTAAGAAGCTCTGATACATTGATGAATTTCCATTGTACCAATTGTTGTTTCTGATTAAAAAAGGTCTCTTCTTCACGAATGCCAAACTGGTAGGCTTTATCATAGGCCTGCTCCTGATTCTCAGCATGGATCAACCTCAGCTGCTCGTCGAATTGTGCGGTATGCTCGCCATTGCCACATATAATCCGGTAGACGAGTTTTGCAAGGAACCATTTCATAATAAATTATTTGACGTGGGAAAACCGGGTTTCGGGAAAACGAGTCAGCATCAAAAGCTTCTGATTTCAATTCCTCCGAACAGGCAGGTGCCATCCAGGATCAGTACTTTATTCGGGTCCATATTGATCCCCGAAACCTGCCTCTTATCGTCAACACCACCAAAAATGGCTGTGATCTCACTTTGAACATCCCAGGTGGGCGGTACAATTAATTTCGTTCCGCCGAATATATTGGTAGCATCAATCTTTACGGTTCCATTGAAGTCTGCCTGCGTCATATCGATCTCCGAACCTCCCATAAAGCTGACGATATCACCTCCTTTAAAGCTTTTGGTCAGAATGTTTTTTTTTACCCCTCCAAAGACAGCCGTTACATCCAGAAAATCCCTGCGATCGGCCGTGAATTCACTGCGGCTTATGTCGGGTTGGCCTTCTATCGGTCCCTCTGTTGCCGGAAATGGTCCCCTGCGATCCTGCATCCAGTTACGGCACCTGTTCTTCTTGGGCCGGAACAGAAATACCAGGCCAACAGCTATAATGGAAATAGGGCCTATATAGCGGTCAAACCTCAGGGAAGGGTTCATTTCGTTAATAAGAAACAATCCGCCCATTAGCAGCGCTATGATCCATACACCACCCCGAAATCGATGCTTGATACCGGAAAATAAACCAATCGCTATGAAAAACATTGGCCAGGTAAAAAGCCAGGAAGGGAATATAATGAGCTCCATTTTTTTGATCAGCAACAGTAGCCCTACCAGAAGTAAGAAGAAGCCCGTCCAGATCCTTCCATGATTACGCTTTCTTTCCAGTTGTCCCCAGCGGTCGTTTATCTCTTTTTTAAATTCTTCCTGATCCATCTTTTAAAATTT
>DATAHC010000073.1:0-11926 GCA_036263415.1 Flavisolibacter sp. | reverse complement strand
GGACCAAGCTGCTTCATATGGCACTGGCCAAAGGCGCTACGGAAATCATTACGGGTGCTTTTCTCAACCTCTCCGCCGTTTGCGATCATCTTATTCAAATGAATAAGCCCGTGATACTGGGATGCGCTGCCTGGAAGGACCGTGTGAATATAGAAGATACGCTGTTTGCCGGCGCTGTGGCAGACAGGATCTATGACCATTTCCATGTAGCCTGTGATGCCTCCCACCTGGCCAGAAACATGTATCAGCTGGCAAAAGATGATCTCTACGAGTTCATGAAAGTGAATGAAGCCTCTCACTACCACCGGCTGACCAATTTCGGGCTCGAAAAAGACATCCGCCACTGCCTTACGCCGGACCTGGCGAATGTGCTTCCTGAATACAGCAATGGTAAACTGATCCTGCAGTAAGGAAGCCCCATCAGGCGGCTCTGCTGCGCTTTCGCCGCTGCTAAAGGAATTTAACGGAGAAATATCCTTTTTTGTCAGGTTTTCTGAGAAGGTTTCCGTTACTTTTGCCAATTGGCCTTTTCTGAACGGGAAGGCCGATATCGGATTGCTGATGTCTGATATCTGATTTTACTCCGATAGCCGCATCCGCACATCAAAGGCTTAACCCGCCTCCTAAATCATTAAATCAGTAATCTCTTGGCTTTACCACATTTGCTCAAATATGTATATACTCATGGTAGTGATGAAGTGATCCGTCGCGGAAAGAAGATCCATGCCATAGGCTTCGTGGAACTGGTAGAGAATGACTATCTGTTCGGATCGGCCATATTCCGCGTACGCGATGATAATTATGCTACCTATTATAAAGTATACATCCAGAATTACAAAGACCCTAAAACAGTATCCCTGCGTTGTGCCTGCCCTTACAACCTGGGTGATATCTGCCGGCATGAAGCAGCCGCTCTGATACGCCTGCAGGAAATGCTGGATAAGGGTATTCTGGAAGCGGATAATGTGCAGTATGACCAGCGGCATACGGTTGCCAAGATGAAGACTATCGACATGAAGAGCATTCAGCTGCTGGCAGGTCCGGACGTGTTTGGAGCAGCAGAGGTTTACCTGAAGCATAACAAACCTGTTATTGAAAGTGCCAAGGATGAAACCGTTAAAGCGACCGTAACGATCGATGATTCGGATTATTCCGTGATCATCCGGAGAAATGAAGAGCGCAATTTCGATACCAGCTCTAATTACATCGATACCGAGCATTTGCTCTGCCTGCCTAAAGTGATTGTTCTGCTCCACCTGCTCTATACAAAAGGCCAACATTATTTTGAATCCATACGAAACTGGGATAAAGAGAAGAATAAACTGCTGGAAGCCTATGGCTATACCCTGGACGATGATCTAAAAGGAAAGTTTGAATTCAACTATAAGGATGGCAAACCCTTTTTACGTGTACTGGATTCCAGCATCAAGCGCCTGACGACACCGCTGCCCTCTGCGCGAACCTCCCTGAAAGAGGTAGTGACAGAAGATGAAGCAGAAGAGGCCAGCGAACCTATAATCACCAGACGGCTGGGTATCGTATTCAATTTTAATAAGAACAGCTATCCGTTTTTCCATATTGATCTTGTGGAAGGTGAAATGGATGAGGAAAACAATTTTACCGGAACGGTACAAAAGCTGGATCTGAGCAAATATGTCAATTCAGATGACTACCATGGCAACGATAAGCTGTTGCTGCAGGTAGTTCGTAAAATACAGGATGCCGAGGTCAATAAATATGTAGCCCGCAATTCACCTTTTGCCGGCATCTGGGAAAATATCATCCATCAGGATAGTGATGAACTGCCTGGTGAGACGAAAGGACTTATCGCCGAGTATCTGCTACCCCGGCTTAAAAAGCTGGTAATCGACCTGACCGGATCACCCGTGTTCACCGTGAGCAAAGGAAAGACTTTCAAAACCAATCAGCTGGAGCGTGTAGAGCTTAGTGAGAAATTCCTGATCCCTCAGTTCCGTGTAGGCGTTAACGGCAATCATTACGAAGTGGAATGCTTTATCAAACCAGATGCAGTTGCTTATTCCCTTCATGAGAATGAGGAGCCCGGAGCACTTGTATTCGCCTATAATCATCAGCTCTATCTATGGGACAGTACGGAGGCGGTAGAAACAGCGGAGCAATACCTCCCTACCGGTATCCTTAAAATAAAGAACAGTGAGTGGCCACAGGCACTGGCCAACAAGGTGATGCCACTGACCAAAGATTACAAAGTAGAATTTGACCGTACACTGGTATCTGAAGTGAAGGACGGAGAGCCGGAAGTGAAGCTGAACCTGCATGAGAAAGGAGAATACCTCGTATTTCAGCCCCTGTTCAATTACAAAGGCTACGATACCAAGGCGAAAGACCGCGATGAGCTGATCATACCCACCGAAGACAAGGTTGTTATTGTTCACCGCAACCGTGAGGCTGAAAAGAGCTTTATTGAAAGGCTGCAGACCCTGCATTCGAACTTTATTCCCTATGATGATGGTGCCGCGCTGGCCCTTAAAGGCGCCGAGGTGCTGAAGGGGAACTGGTTCTTTCTTTTTGTAGATGCCATGAATGAGCAGAAGGTGCCGGTTTACGGATTTGAAACCTTAAAGAATTTTCGCTTCAATACCGCCAAGCCCACTACCCATATCTATATCAGCAGCCATACGGACTGGTTCGACGCCAAGGTGGACATTTTATTCGGTGACCAGAAAGTAAGCGTGGCCGAAGTGAAGAAAGCACTTGCCAATAAGCAGCAATTTGTGCAGCTGAATGACGGCACACTGGGCATTCTGCCTGATGAGTGGCTGAAAAAGTATGCCTTGCTTTTCCGCGTTGGTGAAGGACGGACCGACAAGCTGAAACTATCCCGCTATCACCTTAGTGTGATCGATGAACTTTATGAAGGGCGCGACGAAGAAGAACTGACCATACAGCTGGAAGAAAAATATGACCGGATCCGGGAGTTTGACAAGATCAAGGAAATCGATGCCCCACAGAATCTGCAACCGATCTTAAGGCCCTACCAGGTAGCCGGGTTTCAATGGCTGAATTATCTGCATGAGGTAAGCTGGGGGGGAATTCTGGCCGACGATATGGGTTTAGGTAAAACGGTTCAGGCACTCTCTTTCCTTCAGCATTTCTATGAGCAATACGATGGTAACCTGAAGGCGCTGGTTGTGTGTCCTACTACCCTGATCTACAACTGGGAAAATGAGATCAAGAAATTCACTCCCTCACTGGAATACTATATTCACCATGGTGCCTTACGCAATAAGAATATTGCGGAAATTATGAAGCATCATGTGATCATCACTACCTATGGCACCCTGCGTAGTGATATCAAGTTGTTTATGCAGATACCGCTGGATTATGTGATACTTGATGAATCACAGGCCATCAAGAACCCATCGAGCAAGGTTACAAAGGCCGCTTCGCTGCTGACAGCCAAACACCGGCTTTGTATGAGTGGTACGCCGCTTCAGAATAACACCTTCGATATCTATGCGCAGATGAATTTTCTGAATCCGGGCATGCTGGGCTCCGTTGAGTTCTTCCGGCAGGAATTTGCCATACCCATTGATAAGTTCGGGGAGCCGGAACAAAAAGACCACCTCAAAAAGATCCTCTTTCCTTTTATATTACGCAGAACCAAGGAGCAGGTAGCCAAAGATCTTCCGGAAAAGACGGAAACCATATTATTCTGTGAGATGGAGGGAGAGCAACGTAAGATCTACGATGCCTACCGCAATGATTTCAGAGCCAGGATCATGGGAACTATTGAAGAACAGGGTATTCAGAAATCACAGCTTACCATTCTTCAGGGCCTGATGAAGCTTCGCCAGATATGCGACTCTCCGGCCATTCTGAATGAAGAAGAGAAATTCCCCAATCACTCCATCAAGCTGGAGGAGCTGGCTAGAGAAATCACTGAAAATATCGGGAACCACAAAGCATTGGTATTCTCTCAATTTCTGGGTATGCTGGGCTTAATCAGGGAAAAGCTTACGGAACTGGGTGTGAAATTCGAATATTTCGATGGCAGCACGTCCGCGCCGGACCGGGAGAAGGCTATCCAAAGCTTTCAAAGAGATGATGAAGTGCGCGTCTTTCTGATTTCCCTGAAAGCCGGCGGCGTCGGTTTGAACCTTACAGCGGCTGATTATGTATATATCGTGGATCCCTGGTGGAATCCGGCGGTTGAGCAACAGGCGATTGACCGGACACACCGCATCGGGCAGACCAAAAACATATTTGCCTACCGAATGATCTGCAAGGACACCATTGAGGACAAGATCATGCAACTTCAGGAAAAGAAACGTTTGTTAGCCAAGGAACTGATAGCGGATGATAATTCCTTTGTAAAAGCATTGAGCCGAGAGGATGTGGAATATCTGTTCAGTTAACGATGGGTCAACGATTTGCGGTGACCGTCATACGGTACGTACTTGTTTTTCCCAGAAGCAGAAATTCGTGAGCCGCTTCATGGATGATACCGATGCCGGTGAGATCACCCGGTTTATAGTTATTGAAAAACGCCAGGAAAACGCTATCCCCTCTGCGTGAATAGGTACCCGCATAAAGCTCTGTTTTACTCAGTCCGGACGCTTTTGTAGAATAATCGAAAAAGTTCTGCTCCCGCAGGTTGAAAAGGTGTTCCTGATTATCCTCTTTCGAACTGGCCGTGAGCAATATGGACAGCTTCCGTTTGTCACGTGTATCTTTTTTTACTTCCCTCCCCGTACCCGGTTCGACCGAACGGCAGTTAGCCAGAAATAATGTACCTATAAGAAGCAGGCGCCACATAGACGATGATTATGTGTTACCTGTGCAATTCTTTTGCCACGGCAGAGTCGTTGTCCTTACCGCTTATCCAAGACTTAACGTTATTTAACACCCGTTCACCTGCTTTGCGAATATCTTCGTACTCACATTAGTAACGCTTATGAAGAAATTTTACCTGCTTGCGCTGGTGATACTGGCGTCTCTATCTCCGGCCCTGGCACAAAAGGTAAGTGGGACCGTAAAAGGCACCCTTCAGGATTCCCTTACCGGAACACCCCTTACAGATGCTACCGTTTCCATCGTCCGGCTGAAGGATTCCTCTCTTATTTCATTTACTCTTACCGACCGGAATGGCCGGTTTGAAATCAAAAACATCGAAGCCGGAGCCTACAGCCTGATCGCTTCCTTTACCAGTTTGATTACCACCAGGAGAAAATTTACCATTACACCGGAGCAACCTTTGATTGAATTCGATCTGATCCGAATGGACCGGAATTATAAGGCGCTGGATGAAGTAGTAGTAAAGGATGAAGCCCCCGTGAAGGTAAAGGGAGATACCATTGCCTACAATGCCGACGCTTTCAAAACAAAGCCTAACGCTACGGTGGAAGATCTGCTTAAAAAGCTACCGGGGGTTCAAGTAGATAAAGATGGAACCGTAAAAGCACAAGGAGAACAGGTGCAAAAGGTTTATGTCGATGGAAAGGAGTTCTTCAATAATGACCCTAAACTGGCCACTAAAAACATAACCGCCGATATGGTAGATCAGGTGGAGGTGTATGATGATATGAGTGAGCAGGCTAAATTCAATAAGATCGATGATGGCAGCCGCTCCAAAGCGATCAACCTGAAGCTGAAAAAGGATAAGAAAAAGGGCCTTTTCGGTAAGGCTTACGCCGGATATGGCACGGAACAACGCTGGGATGCGGGCTTGAATGCCAATCTTTTTAAAGGCGCCATGCAAGCTTCCGTAATAGCCAAGAATAACAATACCAACAATATTGGCTTCAGCTTTACCGATATGATCGGAATGTTTGGCGGAGGTAACGGAGGGGGCGGTAATCAAAGCAGCGGAGGGGGCATTATGATGCGGCCGGGAGGCGGTGGCGGTGGAAATACAGGCGGGCTGAATCTTGGTACTACAGGAGGAGGCATCACCAAATCATCCCAATATGGCTTCAACTACAGGGATACCTGGAGCACTCATTTTGATGTCAACGGAAGCTATTTCTTCAATCATGTGAATACCGATAATGATCGCAAGAGCTTTACTACCAGTTATGGTCCGGGCTATAACCTGCTAACCAATGATCAGATTATTTCAAAGGCAGAAAATGATAACCATCGCTTCAATCTGAATATGATCTATACGATAGATTCCTTCAACTCACTCATATATAATCCGAATGTGAGCTACCAGCGGTCGTATAACACCCATAGCATTGATGACTATTTTCTGGATTCGGTACGGAACGAGCAGCGCTACCGAACCAACCAGGGCCAGACCAGCAATATGAGTAACGGCGACGGCTACAGCTGGACCAACAATCTGATCTGGAGAAAGAAATTCCGCAGAGCCGGCAGAACCTTATCGGTCAATCTTTCCAACACGCTGGGCCAGACACAGCGAAAGAACTATACCATGACAGATGCCCAATACTTTAATAGCCTTGGAGCCAAGTACCGAGAGGAAAACACCAATACCTTATATACTACCGATAATGAAACCAATAATTATGGTGTCTCGGTCTCCTATACAGAACCCCTGGCCCGCGACAAGGTGCTGGAATTTAATTACGGCCATAACCGGAATCAGTCCCAATCGGACCGCGAAATACTAAATTATAATGGCCCTGCATCAAAATATGCGCTTACGGATTCCAACTATTTCCGTAATGAAAATGAGTGGGACCGCTTCGGAACCAACCTGCGGATCGTCAAAAAGAAATATAATTATCAGCTGGGCTTTGCCGTGCAGCAAACCACCCTGGAAAGCAATAACATTTCAAAGAAAACCCAGATCAAACAAAATTTCACGAACCTCTTCCCTACAGCCTCTTTCAATTATCAGTTTGCCAGAAGCCGAAGCCTTCGCTTTAACTACCGAGGAAATACCCGTCAGCCGAGCACTACACAATTACAGGATATCATTGATAGTACGAATTATCGGAATCAGTATCAGGGCAATCCCGGTTTGAAGCAGGAGTTCTCCAATAATTTTACCCTGAGCTATAATTTCTTTGATGCCGTTAAGTTCCGCAATCTATTCGCGTTTGTCACTTTTAGCACCACTCAGAATAAGATCGCGAATTCCATTCGCCGATTACCCGGAGGTATTCAATTCACAACTCCTGTAAATGTGAACGGGGTTTATAATCTAAACGGTGTGCTTAATCTTGGCTTTCCTATCAAACAAATGAAAGGTGGCAACTTCAACACCAATACCCGCGTCAGTTATTTCCGAGACGCCAATCTGGTAGAACTAGTTAAAAACTATACACGGAATCTGCAACTGGGAGAAGATCTTCGCCTGAACTACAACTATAAGGAGAAGCTGGATCTTGGGATCGGCGTCAGCGTTAATTATTTTGATGTAAAATACAGCGTGCAACCGGCTAACAATACAAGTTACTTCACGCATACGTATTCTGCAGATATCACCTATACTTTTCCTAAAGGATTTATCCTATCTACGGATTTTGATTATACGCTTAATACGGGCCGAACAACCGGATTTAACCAGAACTATGCTATCCTGAACGGTGCCTTGGCCAAAGAAGTATTCAAGAACAAAAAGGGTGAAATAAAGCTTTCATGCTTTGATATTCTAAATCAGAACCGCAGCATTGTGCGAAATATAACCGATAACTATGTAGAGGATGTTCAGAACAGCGTGCTTAAGCGCTTCTTCATGCTGACGTTTACTTATAAGTTAAATCGGATGGGAGGAAAAGCGATGCCGGGGAGTATGGACAGAGGCGGCAGAAGTTTCAGAATCGGCCAATAATAATAAAACCCCGTTACCGGGGTTTTATTATTATTTGAGAACACGTTTCTTACCGTGTACATATGTATGGGCGCAGGTAGACCTTCCAAAGATCAAAACACCCAAAATAGATTTAGTAAAACGCCACATATTAAAGGATGGCTTATAATATTCCTTATAAATCTCAACCTCCTGGTGGGCGTGGACGATGTGCCTGTTTTTCATGATGGATTAATTTTATTATGTGGAAAAACTGTGAAGAAAGTTAGTCAAAATTGTTAATAAAACGAAGGAATTATCTATTTTGGTGCCTCACAAACGTTAAAAATCCCTATCTATGAAGCAACTCAACGCGAGTTTTGTCTGTTTAGCTCTGTTTTTTCTTTCTTTTACCAGCTCTGCCCAGCTTAAGTTCCCGGTTTCTAATAATGGCCTCAGAAATGATCTTCAAAAGGTTTTGGCTGATTTGCCGAACCAATTTTCCAGCCTGAAAGGGGATATCATTATCGAAAATCCTCAAAGCATTGAATATGCGTCACTTATCAAATTCAGTGGGGCAGAAGACAATACCATTACCCAGTACATTGCCAATAAACCGATCTATAGCTGGCAGGCAACCATGATTACAACCGAAGATTATGATGAGGCGGTTAAAAAATATAAGTGGCTGACCGGTCAACTGAAAGGAATGACCATCCGGCTACAGAACGATTACACGCTGAATCTCAACGGGCCTATGGAGAATCCCAATGAAGGAAAGAAATTCTGCAGCACGAATTACCGACTGATTCCTAATGCCAGCAACCTTCCCAAGCTCAAAGTAGAAGTGAGTATGCAATTCTATTTTCCTGAATGGAAAGTAAACCTTACCGTATATCAGAAGGAACGAGAAGATAATGAGCGCGGCCCGATTGAGGAAGAGAAGTAATTGATTATGATCTTAAATAAAAAAGCACGCCGAGCAGCGTGCTTTTTTATTTAAGAGGTATAGGTATCAATTCATCCGAATCACATTTCCACTTGGCATATTCCTGCGCATTTCCTCCATGATTTTTTCGCGTTCTTTCGTAAACTCTGCTGCCGTCATTTTCTTACCATCTTTCGGTTCTTTTATCTTGTTCAGGTTTACCTTGGGAGAAACCTCAATGGCCTTGTATACCTGCTGTCCTTTATTCACATCCAGCTCCAGTATAACCCCTGGCAACTGGCCCTGAAAATCGGGACCAGCCGGAACCGGAATATCCGTAGTGAACCAGGCGATCACCTGGGCCGTATCCGGCACAGACTCTCGTTTCATCTCCCCATTTTCCATAGACACCTTCATCCTCTGACTGATTCGCTGTGATGTAGCTTTACGTACGGTATAATTCAGGATGGTTTTTGTTTCCTCGGTAAGCTTCCAGCTTTGTTTACCAATACTATCAGTAACTACAAAGCTGCGATCTGCCACTTCACGCTGATCTACACGTACTCCTTTTTCAAAGTTGGCATAATTGACCTCGTTGGCGCCACCCTGAAACCGTAATACAACCCCACCCGAAGAAAAGGTCCCCGGATCTTCATTATTAGCATTCGGCAGGTATTGCCAGAGAGACTGATTGTTGCCAAAGAGGAGTTCAAACTGGTCTGTCCTGGATTTAGGTATTTTAGCCGCCATATCCGGATCCATATTATTAAACATACGCACCGGCATTTGTATGGTGCGCTCATATACGATCCGACCTTCTTTCATTTGAGCTTTGGCAAGCAGGGAACAACCTACCATCGCCAGTACAAGTATTTTTTTCATCACATAAGCATTTTGATAAAATTATAACAGTTAACCAGACCACCCGTTAATCCAGGTTGCAACTACGTTAATAATGGTTAAAGCAGGTATGAACGGTAACTGAAAAGGGTACATTTGTCTGCGATGCTACGATTCAGAAATACCAGATGGTTACCTGTACTAATGACCTTAACGATCATGGCTATTGCAGCGTTCCAGATTTACTGGCTTAACAAAGCCTATGAAAGAGAAGCGCGTACATTAGATATGAGAACCAATTTCATGTTTCGGGAAACCGTGTTCGATCTGCAAAGTGCCAAACTGAAGCTTGATCGCTTTGCCGATTCGATGCAACCGACCCGTGTTTTTGTGCAGCAGGATTTTGCTACACGGGACACTAAGAAAGTGCATCATCTGGGCCCCAAGCAAAAAGTGGTCAACATGGTTGATGTGCTGGTTCGCAAAGTAAAAGATTCATCCAAAGCTGTTATCATCACCCGCAATGGCGACAGCATGCGTATGTTCAACAGAGCCATCTCCAATAAACGCAGTAACCGGCTGATGCAGTTTCTTTTTGATGTGGATTCCCTGCAGGATTCTGTGAGAGTCAGGGAAATTGAGATGGCGTATGACAAGAAGCTTTCAGAACAAAACCTCAATTTACCCTTCCAGGTGGCCCGTGTGCCTACCGTTGAAAAAGAAGAGCCGGTATTCAATGAAGTTACCCTGGGTTTTGCCAACCCGATAACCTACCGGTTAAACCTGGGAAACAAGCGGGCCTTCCTGTTAAAGCGTATCAGTGTTCCCATATTGTTTTCGGTATTCCTCGTTGCTTTTACATTCCTATCCTTTACCTTATTATACCGAAACCTGCTGCGGCAGCGTAAGCTGGCTGATATCAAGAATGAATTCATCAGCAATATAACCCATGAGCTAAAGACGCCTATTGCCACCGTTAGTGTAGCGATTGAGGCTTTGAGAAGCTTCAATGCCAGTATAGATCCTCAGCGCACGAAGGAATATCTCGATATTTCCGCCAATGAATTACAGCGACTTTCCCTGCTGGTAGATAAGGTTCTGAAGCTTTCCATGTTTGAAAAGAAGGAAATAGAACTGAAATATGAGGAGCTTAATATGAATGATCTCGTGCATGAAGTTACCTCCTCTATGCGCCTGCAATTTGAAAAGCGACAGGCTGTGATCAACGTCAGTACGGAAGGGAATCTTTTTCTTAACGGAGACCGGCTTCACCTTGTGAGTGTTATTTTCAATCTTCTTGATAATGCCTTGAAGTACAGTGTGGATAAACCTGAAATTACCATTCAGGTCAAAGAATCAGGAACGAATGTGTTATTGATGATCGGGGATTCCGGTATAGGGATTCCGGCAGAATATCACCGGCGCATATTCGAAAAATTCTTTCGTGTACCTACCGGAAATCTGCATAATGCCAAAGGCTATGGCCTGGGCCTAAGCTATGTCTCTCACGTTATACGGAAGCATCAGGGAACCATTCATGTTGAATCTGCAGAGGGTAGTGGCAGCCGATTCTTTATTACCTTACCTAAACACAAAGCATAGCGATATGAATAAAGTAAAGGTGCTGTATGTTGAAGATGAGATTTTCCTGGCTAAGATCGTAAGCGAGACCTTGCAGACAAGAGGTTATGAAGTGATCCTGGAAAGCGACGGAGGGAGGGCGGTCGACCAGTTCCTGGAAACAAAGCCTGATGTCTGTGTTCTGGATATCATGCTTCCCAATAAGGATGGATTTGCCATCGCGGATGAAATACGGGAAAGAGATCAATCCGTACCTATAATCTTCCTGAGTGCCAAATCCCAAACTTCCGATGTTGTCAATGGCTTCAAGCTGGGCGCCAATGATTATATCCGTAAACCATTCAGTATTGAGGAGCTGATTGTCCGTATTGATAATGTGGTAAAAGGAAAAAGTGTTGTTATTGCAGATCAGGAAGAGGTAGCCATCGGTCAGTACCAGTTCAATTCCAAACGGCAAACCTTACATCATCCTAAAGAACAAAGAAAGCTATCCTACCGAGAAAGTGAATTGATGCGACTCTTATACGATAACAGGGAAAAGATCGTGGAACGCAATGATATATTAACCCTGCTTTGGGGAAGCGATTCTTTTTTCAATAGCCGCAATCTCGACGTTTATATTACCAAGCTCCGCAATTACCTGAAGCTGGACCCGTCCATTGAGATCATTACTATTAAGGGGATCGGTTACCGGTTTGTAATGGAATAGTTCGCATTTATTAAAAAGGCTGATCTGGCATGCGATTTTAGTTATACAAGAAATGCCACCAGTTAAAAAACCCAACTACCGCCGCTGGATCATCTGGAGCGGAGGTATTTTATTTATCATTTTACTG
>DATAHC010000072.1:0-13596 GCA_036263415.1 Flavisolibacter sp. | reverse complement strand
TATTGAAAAAGCTGACGACTGCCTTTTTACCTTTCGTATTCGCCATAAGAAGCGGATTCCAGTAAAGGGTAGTGCGCAAGTCGGGCTTTTCGTTTTCTTTACTGAAGCTTTGATAGTTGGGAACATAGAATTGCCTGAGCTGTGTATAACCGGCCACTACATTATTCGATAAACCTTTCCCTGAAGAGGATTGCTGGTCGCCCCCTTTACGTGTATAAATGGCAACGGCGCCATTCGCACTGTTGAAACCACCCATAAAAGGAGGACGGAATACCTTTACATAAGCAATATCGGCAACCGGTAGTGAGTTTAACACTTCAGCGTCTACCGGTGTTTCATCGAGGTATAATTGCGGACTTCCGCCTCTCCAGGTAAGTGTTGGAGTGGTGCCACTCATGCTGATCTGCAAGCCCGCCACTTTCCCCTGCAGATAATTGAATATGTTCAGCTGGCTTACAGCAGAAGGATCATTCACCAGATCGAACTGATAGCCATCGCCACTTCTGAAAAGTGCCGAGGTGTATTTGTCATCCAATACCTGAACCGGTGATTTGGTTTTAGCCGTTACCGTAACATTTTCCAGCGTTTTTCCTTCCTGTTGCTGCTGAAGCCTCAGGGCCTCGGATGCCAGCAGCCGGTGCCGGTAGGTGCCGGTAGTATCTCCCAAGACATTCCTGGACAGGAGCGCTTTGCTGAAACCCGAATAATTGGGAGCCGGGAGCCGATCAGTCATAAAGCGGGCTTCCGCATTACTGAAGAATTTAGACTTCAGCTGGTAGTACACTTTCACCGTATCAAAAAGGATCATGTCCGGGTCTCCGAACGAGCCGTCGGTATGCAGCGGCATTACCAGGGTCTTGGTGCCGGAGTCTTTTTCTTTAAGGAGCAGGAACATGTTATCAGTGCCGCTCAGCTGGCCTTTGGCAACCCCATAGACCTTGCCGGAGAAAAACAGGTAGGAGGTGTCTTTCGGGAATGTCAATACGGGCAGCTTTCCTTTAGCGATCTCTTCCCACTGAAAGCGCCTCCATCCATGGGTCATCATCACCAGGTCGAGCTGTTGTGCCTTTTCATTACTGCTGTCTTTGAAATAGTAGGAAGGATTATACACGGCGCCGCGTATATCGCTTTCCAGCATCAGGCTGGAAATGATAGTGGAGGTGGTGTCGCGCTCCATACCGATATCCGTTACCGAAATGGAAAGGTTGGCTCCGGCAAGTTGGTCCGGGATCGAGATCTGAAGATCATTACGGCCTCTCTTACTCAGACCCCAGTGCTGCACCTCAAAGCCTGGCTGAAACGTATATTCGTTATTATTGATGAAGGTGATGCGTTCGGCGATCGCTTTCCAGCCGGCATCAAAAAGTGTAATGGTGAGTATGCCGGAAGGCAGGTTTTCGGTCGGGATGATGCGTCGTGCCGGTTCGCCGGCTTTCAGTGGAACATCGGTCTTGAAGGCCATGCGTTGATTCATGGTACCTATCAGGTGTACCGGCTGGGCGTCAGCTGCGCCGGAAGGTGTCAGCGTTATGATTCTTTTGTTTCCGGATAAGCTCACCTGGAGGCCTACGCCTCCCGTGCGGATGGCGGGAAGCTGGGTGGTATGATCAATTCCTTTTTCATCTTTCCAGCGTGCCGTGTAGGTAAGACCATCCTTTGGCTGCAGGGTCAGATAGCCCATGCCGTTATGTACCGAACGGAACGAGTCGATCACACTGCCTTTTGAATCTGCGATAACGCCTCTTACCCGGGCCGGATAACCCCATTGGTCATTGGCTTTAAAAGCGATGCGGTTGGAAATGCCTGCGATGGCATCACCACCTTCCGGGAAAAACTGAAGGGTAAATACCGGCGCCTGTTTCACCGGTGCCTGTTTGGCTGCGCCGGACTTAGGCAGTATGCGAAGGTCCTTACTGAATAAAAAGGCGGTATCGAAATTCAGCATCCACCGTGTATAGGCCCTTACGTGTATGAAAGCGCCTTCATAGCCGGCCGGAATATCGAACTGGCCGTTGGTAGCACCGTCAACAACCGGTCCCACCGTATGATGCAGCACCTCGCCATTCGGCGTGATCCAGTCCACATAAAAGTTTTTGCTTTCTTCGGCAGGGAGGTAATCCTTCAGGATATAGGCCTTGAACCATACTGTTTCTCCCGGCACATAAGCCGCCTTATCAAAATGCAGATAGGTCTTCTCTGCCTGGTATTTATCGGCGTAGCGTGCCAGTGTAGAGTCAATGCTTTGTGCAGAGGCGGTCAAAAAGCCAAGGGTCAGCAGCACTATACAGAAGGGGTAGAGCAGTATCTTTTTCATAACGGCGTTAAGGTAAGACAGAAATGGAATTATAGGACAGCGTTAACAGATTTACAACAGCTCCAAGGGAATGTCAGATTTCAGATGTCAGATGTCAGATTTGGGGTCGCTTTTGATAGGGTCATTTCCTGTGCGATTCAGCTGCTTCCTCATGGCCTTGATCCTTGCTTCGATTCTGCCGGCGTAATGGTTTCGCGCGGAGGCGCCAGGCGTAGAGGATGGCTTCGCCATGACCGCTTCGCGGTTGTATTTCGCCCGGAGCTAAGGAGCAAGGGAGAATACAACTTTACGGTATCTAACATTCATTTTAGTACTGCTGGCGTAACGAGCTGCAGGGCTAAGAGGATAAAGGAGAAGAAAGAGAGAAAAGAGGCTGCTACGCAGCGTACTGATTACCCCCAACCTTTCCTTTATTTGAAGGGCTGGCTCTAAGAGGGAGATGGAGGAGAATAAGAGGAGCAACCTCACTGGTTTCTATCATTTCCCTTGTTACAGATATCCGTCCTTGCCTTTATCATCACGACTTTGGCTTTGTCATCATTTCCATCCCTTTGTCATCACAAAGCTCTCCTTGTCATCCCGACGAAGGAGGGATCTTTTACGACCAACCTATCATATTGCCTGACTGCAAAACCAACCTGACCGTCATTGCACGTGTCCGCCTCTGGCGGAAGCGTAGCGCGGCAATCTCGCGTGGGGTCTAACTATCGTTGTGCCGGACTGTGATCCTACCCTGCCTGACATTGTGGGGCATAGAGCTGCCATTCCCTGCCAGAGGAAGCGTAGCTGCTTTATCGGAAAGAGGTATCCACTTCATACCCTTATTCAACGCCACATTTCGTTGCCACGCATCCAGCCTTTCCCTGTTTCGTTGCTGCCGCTCTTCTCGTTCACTGAACCATTCTTTCATCAATTTCTGAAATAGCCTTCTCGGTCTGCGCATCTCCCGATACTTCTCATCCTTCTTCACCGGATCTTGAAAAATAGCTTTGGCATAGGCTACCGCCAGTTTGAACAGCCTTCGCTGTCGCTTTTGCTTTCGGGAAGGAATGATGTCTTTCATGTTGGGATACTTAGTAATGACGATTCCGCCCTTACGGTAATGCTTACAGACGAGGCGCTTACCGATGGCACCCTGGAACAGGTAAAAGGCAAAGGAGATCTCTTTTTTCATGAGTACAGATTGATGTTTTGTGATTAAAAAGCAAAGCTAGGATACCGAAAAAGGTCACTTCCTAATCATGGAGCGTCAGAGAGAAAAATTGCTACAAATAGCTTAAAAAGGAGAAACAAGGCGAAAGAAGGAGAAACAGGGAGAAAGAAGGATGGTATACGGCCAGGCTATCGTAGTAATAGATTGTGTCACAGTAAAAACCGTCATTGCGAGGAGGAACGACGAAGCAATCCCCTGCACCTCCAGACTGTCCTACGCCAGTCTAAACCAAAGAAAAGTAAGTGCCTTAGTAAGGTCCATTCATTATAGACCATTGACTATTGATCCGGGCCTCTTTGGGGGAGGTTTCAGGGAGGTTTCAGGGCTTTACCTGGGAGCTTCAAGGGCTTTACTATGCTATCACCATACTGTTACAACGAAGGATGGCTGAGGTAAGGTGCCTTTATTATGCCTTTTTAGGACAGCTACCTATCTTTTTTCTTGTCTTTGAGTAGACATATGAAAGAAAACTGCCTTGCATCTTTTCTGCCTCGTTTATGGCTCCTCCATGGCTAGGGCATGGGAGCGCTATGGAGGGGGTATGGGATTGGTATGCTTTCACTATGCTTTTACTACGAAGGATGAAGGACGTAACTGGGGACTATCTATGTCTTCTCTTTGTCTTTACCTCACCTTTAGTTAGGACTGGATTGTCTGCAGCTTGACCGTCCTAATAGATTGGGGACGTTCCGGGCAAAAGGGGTTCTCGATAAAATGGTGCTTTTAGTATGCATTCAGTATGTTAGGATCAGCAATCAGCAATCGGTAAGGAGTGGGTCGTTTTGGAAACGGTCTTTTCCTGCGTGTTGGATTGGCGTAGGAGAACCTGGAGGTGCGGGGGATTGCTTCGCTCCGCTCGCAATGACGAACAGGTTGTGAAGGCGGTCAGGCTTTGAGATAGTCAGACCCAAGCGAGATTGCTTCGCTATTGCTTCCTCCAGAGGCGGACACGCGCAATGACGGTCCTTACAGCGACACCGTCAATCCCTATGATAGTTGGAAGCTAACCTTTGTGCTTCTTTGTGCCTTTGTGTCTTCGTGGTTCAATCTACGCCAGATAATAATAAAGAAATGATAGATACCAGTAGTTAACCAAACTCTCTTTTGCTCCTTAACTCTGGGCGAAATAATCAGATGACGAAGCCATTCTCTGCGCCTTGGCGCCTCCGCGCGAAACAAACGGCGAAGCCGTCTCCATGGAACTCCATGTCACAGTGGCTCTGTGGTGAAAAAGCACGCCGGAAACTGAAGTCTGAAGTCCGACGACTGAGGTCTGCATCAATCCGCCCACTTCACATTGATATTGTGCTTCTGCGCATAGGCTTTGCCGCTGGTGGTGAGTGCGGCATAAAGTTCCATAAACCGGGCTTCATATTTTTCGCGGATGTTCTTTTGCAGGGCGTCAATCGATTCTTTCGGCGCCTGCTTATCGTATAAGTCAGCCAGCTGGGTATACTCGTTCTTATAGACGGGGAGGACAAAGGCGTACAAAGCTTTAGAGGCCTGCATGATATCTTTTGCATCTTCCGTTTCCTTCAGTTCGTTCACCTTGCCGTAGGCTTCTTCATTGAACTTCAGGGTACTTTCCACCACTTCTTTACGGGGCATCTGAACCGGCTTGTCCGTTCCCGGTACGGCTTTCAGAGAGGGGGCTTCGAGTTCGCGTTCCATGCCTTCCCCGGCAAAGCCGTGCAGCATGTTGGTATTGAGTACGGCTACATCGAAATATTTTTCCGGGGGAGGTGTGGTGCACGATGTAACGATCAGGCTGGCCAGAATGAGACAGGTAATTAAGGAGCGGGTCATGGTTTGGTTGATTTTGCTGTAAAATTCTACTCGTTACCCTCACGTAAATAATTTTTTCCATTGAAGCGTAGTGAAAGGCTAATAGAGAGGTGGTGCAGTACAGTAGAAGGCAGTAGCTTTCGAGCTCAGCCTTTCTACCCGAAATGATTTTTACGGCTGGCGACAGGCAGCTGTGGTCTGCCGGCTTTTCGCTGACCCTGCCGCAAATTCCCGCACATATCGTAACTTCGCCGCGCATTATTAATTAAAAGAATCAATTATGAGTACTGTTAAAGTTGCGATCAACGGATTTGGAAGGATCGGAAGACTCGTTTTCCGCCAGATATACAATATGGAAGGAATTGAAGTGGTAGCTATCAATGACCTCACCAGCTCAAAGGTTTTAGCACACCTGTTGAAGTATGATTCCGCCCAGGGTCGCTTCGAGCAGGACGTAAAAGCGACAGAGAATGCCATCACCGTAAATGGTGAGGAAATTAAAATATATGCTCAGAAAGATCCGGCCCAGATCCCCTGGGGTCAGCACGGCGTGGACGTGGTGCTGGAATGTACCGGTTTCTTTACCGACAAGGAAAAAGCAGAAGCGCACCTGAAAGCAGGCGCCAAGAAAGTGGTGATCTCCGCTCCGGCTACCGGCGACCTGAAAACGATCGTTTTCAATGTGAACCACCAGTTGCTGGATGGTTCTGAAACCGTGATCAGCTGTGCCTCCTGTACCACCAACTGCCTGGCCCCCATGGCCAAGGTACTGGAAGATACCTATGGCATCGTGAACGGACTGATGACCACCGTACACGCATATACCAACGACCAGAATACCCAGGATGCCCCGCATCCGAAAGGCGACCTCAGAAGAGCCCGCGCCGCTGCCCAGAATATCGTTCCCAACAGTACGGGTGCCGCCAAGGCCATCGGCCTGGTGCTGCCCAGCCTGAAAGGCAAACTGGACGGAAGCGCTCAGCGGGTGCCTACACTGACCGGTTCCCTGACTGAGCTTACGGTTGTTTTGGGTAAGAAAACCACTGCTGAAGAAGTAAATGCCGCCATGAAGGCTGCTTCCAATGAAAGCTTTGGTTATACCGAAGATGAACTGGTAAGCACCGATATCATCGGAACCCGCTTCGGTAGCCTGTTCGATGCTACCCAGACGAAAGTTCAGACAGTCGGCGATTCTCAGATCGTACGTACCGTAAGCTGGTATGATAATGAAATGAGCTATGTGTCGCAGCTGGTGCGTACGGTGCATTATTTCGCAGGGTTGATTGCGAAATAAAGGTTGTTCTACTTGAAGTAATTACAGCCCTGCCTGATGGCAGGGCTTTTTGTTTTTTAGGTACATGATTTTTAGTGATTTCTGTTTTTACTTTTTCTGAGGGGAAGGTGCTTATTTTCCTACAGATTGCGGTCTTTTCTTTTCGCTCATCTTTTCTACTTTTTTTCTTGACAAAAAAAGTAGAGCAAAAAAGTCAAGGCTCGCCCCGATCGCTCCGCGCGGGCGGCCGGGCCAGCGCACACCCCCAAACCCCCTTAAAAGGGGGCTTACGGTCAGTTCCTTATTACTTGCTTTCCTACGATAGCGGTCCTTGTCGTGCTGTGCGCAACTACTGCAGGCGCTGTATTCCGCTGTGCAATCTTTATTGTTCAGTCCTTCCCGGCTTCGTGCGGAATAAGGCGCTGAACCTTTTCCTTAGAAGGTTGCTAATTGACTATTCACTATTGACTATTGACTCTTAACCCTGCCATCCCGACGAAGGGGGGGATCTCTTACGACCAACCTACTGTAACGAATGACTGTAACTAGGTACGCCCCACTCATTACTCATCACTCATCACTCATCACTCATCGCTGATCATTCATCACTTATAAGTACCTTTAATTTCATTAACAAAACCAAGAAGCATGAGCAAGTTTCAGGATTATAATTTTTCGGGGAAGAAGGCACTGGTCCGGGTCGACTTCAATGTTCCGCTGGATGAGAACTATACCATTACCGATGATACGCGCATTACGGCTACTTTACCTACCATAAAAAAAATACTGAAGGATGGCGGCAGCGTGATCCTGATGTCACACCTCGGCCGTCCAAAAGACGGACCTACCGATAAATATTCCCTGAAGCATGTGGTGCAGCACCTCAGCGATCTAACCGGAGTGCCGGTGCAGTTTGCCACCGACAGCATCGGGCAGGATGCTATCGACAAGGCAAAGGCACTGAAGCCCGGGGAAATACTTCTTCTGGAAAACCTGCGCTTTTACAAGGAAGAAGAAAAAGGCGATGCGGCTTTTGCCGAAAAGCTTTCCAAGCTCGGGGATGTATATGTGAACGATGCTTTCGGTACGGCCCACCGGGCGCACGCATCGACGGCTATCATTGCCCAATATTTTGCTCCGGAGCATAAGATGTTCGGACTGGTAATGGAAGGAGAGGTGGCCAGTGCGGAAAAAGTGCTGCACAGTTCCGAAAAGCCCTTTACTGCCATTATCGGAGGCGCCAAAGTGTCGGATAAGATCATGATCATCGAAAACCTGCTGGACCGGGCTACCGATATTATCATCGGCGGGGGCATGGCCTATACATTCTTTAAAGCTATGGGCGGCCATACCGGTAACTCGCTGGTAGAACAGGACCGCATTGATACGGCTACCGAATTAATGAAAAAGGCCGAAGCCAAAGGCGTATGCATTCACCTCCCTTCCGATTCCATTATTGCCGATAAGTTTGCGGCCGATGCTACGGTGTCTTCTTCGCTGAGTAATACCATTCCCGACGGATGGATGGGCCTGGACGTAGGTTCCATGGCCTGTGATATGTTCACCAAGGTGATCCACAACTCCAAAACCATTTTATGGAATGGACCCATGGGCGTTTTTGAAATGGAGAAGTTCCAGCACGGTACGCGTTGCATTGCCCAAGCCGTGGCAGAAGCTACAGCGAACGGTGCTTTCTCTTTAGTGGGAGGAGGCGACAGCGTGGCGGCGGTGAACCAGTTTGGCTATGCGGACAAGGTTAGTTACGTCTCTACCGGCGGTGGCGCGATGCTCGAGTATTTTGAAGGAAAGGAACTGCCGGGCATTGCCGCACTGAAATAGGCGACAGAATTGCAGGGTTTGAATCGTGGTGCGTGATTTGATGATCCTCATCTGTACTTTTAAAGTATATTCAACTAACTAAAAATCTAGTAAAATGAGACGTACAAGTCCCGTTCTGTTAATTGTTTTAGGCCTCGTGGTGATCTTGCTTTTCTGGGGTTGCAGTGGCTATAACGGCCTGGTAAGCCAGGATGAAACGGTAAAGAAGTCCTGGAACTTCGTTCAGTCGCAATACCAACGCCGCTCAGACCTTATTCCCAACCTGGTCAACACCGTGAAGGGAGAAGCCAATTTCGAGCGGGGTACCTTGAATGATGTTATCAATGCCAGGGCTAAGGCTACCTCCATGCAGGTAAGTCCCGAAAACCTGACACCTGAAAATATACAGCAGTTCCAGCAAGCCCAGGGCCAGCTGAGCGGAGCCTTAAGCCGCCTGCTGGTAACGGTGGAGCAATACCCGAACCTGCGTGCCAACGATGCCTTCCGCAACCTGCAAACGCAGCTGGAAGGAACGGAAAACCGGATCGCTACCGCGCGTAACGATTTCAACTCGGCGGTTCAGGACTATAATACAAAGGTGCGCCGTTTCCCTACCAATATTCTGGCAGGGATCTCCGGATTCCATCCCAGACAAGGCTTTACCGCCGATCCGGGTTCGCAGAATGCCCCTTCGGTGAATTTCGATCAGCCGACGCAGCCATCCGTAAATTTTGATTCAACCAAGAAATAGTGAAACTATTCCCCTGGCAAAAAAAGACGGAATTCTTCACCCCTGAAGAAAAACAGCAATTGCTGGAAGCGATTCAGAAAGCCGAACTGCGCACCAGTGGCGAGGTCCGGCTTTTCGTTGAATCCAAATGCCGCTTTATGGATGCCGGCGACCGGGCCTTTGAGCTGTTTGCCCAGCTACAGATGCACCAGACCGAATTGCGCAATGCCACGCTGATCTATGTTGCCGTTAAAGACCGGCAGGCTGCGGTGTACGGCGACGAAGGGATCCATAAAAAGGTAGGACAGCAATACTGGCAGGACGTGGTGGCGAAGATGCTGCTGCAATTCCGCCAGGAGAAGCTGGCCGATGGCATCTGCCAGGGCATACACGACCTGGGTGAAGCGCTGACCTATTATTTCCCCTACGATAAAGAAACCGATAAAAACGAGTTGCCGGATGAGATCATTTTCGGCAAATAACCCATGAAGAAGCTTTTCCTGATCCTTACACTGCTGGTTTCGATCTGTGCCATGGCGCAGATCGAGAAGGTAATTCCCAACGCACCGAATCCGCCCAGGCTGGTGAACGATTTTGCCAACCTGTTATCGGCTGAGCAGCGGGACTACCTGGAAAGAAAACTGGTGGCATATGATGACAGTACTTCTTCCCAGATAGTGGTAGTTACGGTAGAAGACCTGCACGATTATGCAGCGGTGGACTATGCCGTAGCCCTGGGACGGAAATGGGGCGTGGGGGGCAAACAGTTCAATAACGGGGTGGTAGTACTGGTTTCCACCGGAGGCGGAACGGGAAACCGTGATGCTTTCATTGCTACGGGTTACGGGCTGGAAGGAGCCATTCCCGATATTACGGCCAATACCATTCTTGAAAATGAGCTGATCCCCAATCTTAAAAACGGTGATTATTACCAAGCCTTCAACCAGGCTACGGATGCGCTGATCAAGGCGGCAGCCGGAGAGTATCAGGCACCAGCCGGTTATGGCAACCGTGGTAAAAGCCGCGGCATCAGTCCCGGCAAGATCGTCCTGATCATCATTATCATCATCTTCCTCCTTGGTCGTATGGGTGGCGGCGGAGGTGGTGGCGGCTATATGTCGCGCCGCGGGTACCGCGGTTTCGGCGGACCCATTTTCTTCCCGGGAGGCTTCGGCGGCAGCGGTGGAGGTTTTGGAGGTGGCGGCGGCGGATTCGGTGGTTTCGGCGGTGGCGGATTCGGAGGCGGTGGCGCCGGCGGAAAATGGTAAGGTTGATTAGCTGATTCGTAAATGAGCTGATTAGCTGATTGGGTCTACAGTCTTAAACATATTCAATAAAAAAAGCGCCTGATCCAGGCGCTTTTTTTATTGCTGATTTATTAATTCTTACTCATCACTCATCACTGATCACTGATTGCTGATCGCCGATCACTTTCCCTGAAACAGGCCGTCGATCAGCTGCTGATTGTAGAGTTCCACCGGGTCGCCGGTTACATTATGGTAGACGGCGCTGACGAAGATGGTCTGCACCGCACTCATAACCGTTATCACTATAAAGGCGCCGAGTACGGCCATCACCATACCCAGAATTACATGCACCATGGAACCTGCCAGGAAGAAAATCAATCCAACCACCAGGATGGCGAGGAACTGGATCAGTCCGAAGCTGAAACGCGAAGCCAGGCTTTCTCCCCATTTCTCACGCATGATCTGCGAAGACCGTTTGAAGGCGCCGAACGGCCCTAGGTTTTCATAGGCAATTACAGGAACCACAAAAAAGGTGGCGACGCTCCATACGATACCCAGCAAACCTGTCAGGATCTTACCCAGGGTTCCGGAATTTTCCTGGATGATCTTGAGGATCGCGCCTACGGTACCCGCCAGCAGTGCCCAGGAAAAGATAGCGCCTATACGGCTCATGCTGAACTTCAGGCCAGCCTTTACCGTCACTTCCTCTCCCCTGAAATAGAGGCGGGTGCAATGGATCAATGCCATATTGAAGAAGGTGATGATAAAATAATTGACTACATAAAAACCCAGCAGGATAGCATAGGATCCTGCCCGTCCCGGTTCTTCCATGGTATCGATATCCCATCCGGCGGCTGCGAGGAGGAAGGTGATGAAGGAGCCCATGACCAGGATAATAGAGATTCCCGATAATACCGGGAAAATAAGGAGTTGCTTGTTCGCTTTCAGTACTTTAAAGCTGTTGAGGGAAATCCGCCATCCATTGGACAGGCGATCTAAAAAGCCCATAGTGTGTGTTTTGGTTGGCTATAAATGTAGGGATAGTTGGGGGAGAAAGCAAGCCTTTGGCGTCCACAGTCGACGGTCGACAGTCCACAGAGGAGTGTTTTTGAGGCGGTCTTTCCGGTGGGATCAATAGTGGATAGTCAATGAGTTCATTTAAACAAATCCGATATCATAGATCCTTTGTCATTACATCCAAATTTGATATCTGACATCTGAGATCTGACATCTGCGGTGGGATCTGGCTTATGAATTGCACCGATACAGTAAATGAATGCCATGAAAAATATGTTACTGGCCGCGGCAGCGGTGGGAGCGGCAACTGCCGGATTGATACTGTACCTGCGCGACAGGGACCGCAATAAAGGCACCCGGCAAATCAAAGGCGCCGCCAAAGATGCTTATGATACCATGAACGCCGGAATCGGTAAAGTGGAACGGCTGGGCGCCCATTCTATGGGATAAATGAAAAACCCCGCATAGCGGGGTTTTTCGGTTGTCAGGCTTCCGACTTCGGACTTCCGTTCCAGCTCGCAGGGTTGATCGCTGAAAGCTGGTGCTGACGTCTGTTGTCTGAATACTGATGTCTATCAAAATCCTTTCTTGGACATTTTACTTTGCAGATAGTCCGCCTGCTCTTTCAGGCCTTCTTCCGTTTTTTCCTTTACTACCGGGGTGAGCATATTCTCAACAAAGCCTACTACCTGATCGCGGAAGTTTTCAGGAACCTCTTTGATAAAGGCATAGATATCATCCACCCCTCTTTTGAAGGTGGCCGTATTCTTTACACCGCCCAGGAACTGGACCAGGGGCTGGATTGCTTCAAATTTCGGCTGGCCCAGCGGCATGTCCTCAAAATTCTTAAGGATCGTTTCTGCAGAAGACTCGTCGCCGAAGCGGATCATGGTTTTGGTGATAGCGGAATTCAAACGGCCTTTGGCAGGCATGGTTGATAAACGCCTGGCTTCCGAATAGGCCGTTACGCTATCCACCTTGGATAAGGCTTCGAGGGCACTTCCCGCTACCGAATAAGAGGAATCGTTGATGGCCGCCTTGAACAAACCGGCATACTTGGCAAAACGATAGGCACCCAGGCGATCGATGGCGGCCGCCTTTGCAGGACGGTAGGTGTCTTTCTGGGCCATTTCGTACAACGTAGGCTCTACCAGGTTTTTGATCTGCTCCTTAGTCATATCCAGCTTGCCCGCCGTATAGGAGCGAAGCGGGCCATAGGAATCTTTCAGGGCGAGTACCAGTAATTGAGCAGCAGGCGCTTCCGCCTGTTTTTTCAGCGCGGCATCAATCGCTTCGCGGCGATCGATATAATTACCGGCATGCTTATACTGGAACATATATTCTTCCAGTGATTTGCTTTCCGTTTTCTGGGCCAGCAGCACTTTGTCGGCGTCGAAGTTGACCAGATCCGGTTTTTGAGGAGCAGACAGGTTGAACGTATCCACCTTGTTTTTTACCCATACCGTATAACGCATCGGCATCGTGCCGTTCCATACATCCACTTTCACCGGGAGCTGAAATACTTTATCAGCCTGTGTCTGCTCCACGATCAGCTGCACCTGTTTGGTTGCTTCATTATAGGTATAATTGATATTCAGCTTCGGATGCCCGGCGCCGTAATACCACTGGTTCCAGAACCAGTTGAGGTCTTTGCCCGTTACCTCTTCGAAAGCCAGGCGGAGCTGCTGGGCTTCAGCCGATTTGAATTTGTTAGTGGTGAGATAAAGATTCAGGGCTTTGAAGAAGGCGCTGTCCCCCACATAATTACGGAGCATCTGCAGGATGGCGCCACCCTTATTGTAACTAACGGCATCGAACACATCCTCTTTATCATTGTAGTTGAAACGTACGAGGTCTTTCTTTTCACTGCCGCTGTTGAGATAGCCCTGTGCAGAGCTATAGCGTTCGGCATAGCCGGCATCGCGGCTGTGTCCGAACTCGTTCCACAGTTGCGAACCGATCGTGGCGAAGGACTCGTTGAGGGTGATATTGCTCCAGCTTTCGGCCGTTACATAATCACCGAACCACTGGTGAAAAAGTTCGTGTGCAATGGTATTCTCCCATCCGTTGCCATCCGTCAGTTCGCGGGCATCCTGTTGGGCGGATTCCTGGTGCAGGGTAGCGGTGGTATTTTCCATGGCGCCGCTGACATAATCGCGGCCCACGATCTGCGCGTATTTGGCCCAGGGATAGTCAACC
>DATAHC010000071.1:0-11342 GCA_036263415.1 Flavisolibacter sp. | reverse complement strand
AATTCCATCGGGATCTCATCGATGAACCGGCTCTGATCGTTCTGCTGCAGCGTACCGAATTTATAACGCGTATTGGTATAGGATAAATACAATCTTCCTTTCGCACGGGTAATGGCTACATAGAACAGGCGGCGCTCTTCTTCCAGCTCTTCCCTCGTGTTGATGCTCATGGCATTGGGGAATAACCCCTCTTCCAGTCCGCCGACAAAGACAACCGGGAATTCCAGTCCCTTGGCAGCATGAATGGTCATCAGCTTCACCGTATCGGCATTAGGGTCCTTTTCATCTGCATCGGTAAGAAGCGTGATCTGCTGCAGATAAGCAGCGAGGCCTTTATCGCCCACTTCACCGCTTTCTTCATTCGCAGGGGTTTCCGTGAATTCCTTGATAGAGTTCAGCAATTCCTGTACGTTCTCATAGCGCTGTACGCCTTCGGTGCTTTTATCGTTGAACAGCTCTTTTACAAAATTGGTCTGCTTACCTACATGAAAGGCGATATCATATGCATTCTTATTGCCCATCATGCTGTGAAAGCTTTTGATCATCAGCACAAATTCTTCAATGGCCTGGAGGGTTCCGGCCTTGAAGCCGAACATCTGCGCATTTTCCAGCACCTGCCACATGCTGATGTTGTTATCATTGGCAGCCAGTATGGCCCTGTCCACAGAGGTTTTTCCAATACCTCTTACCGGATAATTCACAATGCGCTTCAGGGCTTCCTCATCGCGCGGGTTTACAATGATGCGGAGGTAGGCTATATAATCCTTGATCTCTTTACGCTGATAGAAGGAGATACCGCCGAAGATGGTGTAGGGGATATTCATGCGGCGCAGGCTTTCCTCAAAGGAACGGCTTTGCGCATTGGTCCGGTACAGGATCGCAAAATCCTTATTGTAAAAATGATTGCGCAGCTTCTGTTCCTGTATGGCGTCGGCAACGAACTTGCCTTCATCATTATCAGTCATCGTACGCACCAGCTTTATCTTTTCGCCGGCTGCATTTTCCGTAAAAAGCGTTTTAGGGATCTGGCCCTTGTTATTCTTGATGATCTCATTGGCAATACTCAGGATATTCTGCGTGCTGCGGTAGTTCTGCTCCAGCTTGATCACCTTTACATCGTCGTAGTCTTTCTGAAACTGCAGGATGTTCTGTATGGTAGCGCCACGGAATGAGTAGATACTCTGCGCATCATCGCCCACCACGCATACATTTTCGCTTACCGCACCCAGCAGCTTGATGATCTCGTACTGGGCCGGGTTGGTATCCTGGTACTCATCGATCAGGATGTATTTGAATTTATGCTGGTATTTATGCAGCACGTCAGGAAAATTCTTCAGCAGCTCATACATCTTGAACAGGAGGTCATCGAAGTCCATCGCACCATTCTTGAAGCAGCGCTTGGCGTAGGCATCGTAGATATGTCCGATCATCGGCCTGTTGGCCCGCATGTCTTCCTGCTGAATATAGTAGTCGGCTATGTATTCCTTGGGTCCCACCAGGGCGTTCTTGGCTCCGGAGATCCGGTTATACACGGCATTGGGCTTATAATGCTGCACATCCAGGTTCAGTTCGCCGGTCACCGCCTTCACCACGCTCTTGGCGTCATCCGTATCATAGATGGTGAACGAATTGGGATAGCCGATGCGGTGTGCTTCGGCCCTCATGATGCGGGCGAAGACACTGTGAAACGTGCCGATATATAAATTCCGTGATTCCCTGTTGCCCAGGATGTGCCCGATCCGCTCTTTCATTTCTGCGGCGGCCTTATTGGTAAACGTCAGTGCCAATATATTGAATGCGTCCACACCTTTAGCCATCAGGTGGGCGATCCGGGTGGTCAGAACTTTTGTTTTTCCGCTGCCGGCCCCGGCCACGATCATCAATGGTCCTTCGGTGGATAATACTGCTTCCCGCTGCCTGTCGTTCAGCCCCTTCAAATACTCTTGCATAGTTGGCGAAGGTACGTTTTTCAGTTCCGTATTGCTAAAGATTTGAGTAGTTTTAACGGCCCCTGGAAGGAGTTATCATTTCAGGATATTCTTCACCTTCAGGTCGAACTCCATCAGCTCGCCGTCGCGGGAAACGATCACTTTGATTTTCTCCCCGGCATTTTGCAGGGCCAGCTTGTATTGCTGCAGATTCTGGTTAAAATTCTTATTGATCGCTACCACGATATCGCCCTCTTTCAGGCCTACCAGTTCAGCCGGCGAACCTTTTGCCACATCGCCCAGGAAAATACGGCCATCCTCATAGTAAAGCTCCAGTCCGGTATAAGAATAGTCGAACGCTTCTCCGTAATGGCTGTTCGGGATCAGGTAGATATCTCTTCGCTCGTAGTTGAGGATCACGTTAAACCGGCGCAGCAGGTCGTTGCCGATGAGACCACCCAGAAAGGGGTAAGAGGTGACATTATATTTATCATCGAAGACATAGATCGGTACGTTCCGGAATTTATAAGGCCCCAGCTTCACTTCCTTGATTACCGTCAATGACATATCGATCTTACCCCCCAGGCCTTCCGCTTCCTTGGTGAAGAGCTTCCGTTTACGGCGCAGCAGACTGCTGTCTTTTACAAAATCAGTGGAAAGCATCATATTCAGTCCCGCACCCATATCGTACAGCATGCGCGAGTTGATGGTCACATCGTCCTTGATACGCATGGTTTGTACGGGAAGCGTATTGATGATCGGACGGAGCATAAAACCACCCCTGGGATATTTCATACTGCCTTTGCTCCAGAATTCGATCTTGGAGCTGTCATAATCGATCTTGAGGATATAGCGGTTCAAAACGGAGTAGCCGACAATGCCATCGATGCGTTCTCCGTAAACACTGGTCAGTATGCTGTAATCATTAATATGAAAATTCAGGCTGTCGATGGTGAGGCCGGGGAGGTGCAGCCGCCGGTTGTTCAGAAAGCTTACGGTGCGCAGTCCGGCTATGCCCCGTATCGTCTTATTGGAAGGCGTTCCTTTGAGGTTAAAATATTGAACGGTCAGAGAATCCAGCGATATGCCCCCGCTGCCACTGTCGAGGATGAAATTGAGCGTATCGGGGAAGGGATCGAGGCGGCCCTGCATCAGGATCACCCCACCGGTAAGCTGAATAAAATGGAACTTGGTGAGAAAGCGGGAAGGCTCAATGAACTCTTCCTGTGCCTCCGTCCGGGCCAATGCAGCCAGCAATCCTATGATAGTAAATATTCTTCTCATGTATATAGCAGCTATGGTAAGACAAGACGCCTGCTCCAAATGTTGCAACCGCCAATAAACTATTAAATTTATTCTTTGCTACCGCCACTACCAAACCTTTAGCCTTCAATGCTGTTGTTCCATCGTAAATTTGCGGCTCTATGCAACTTCCGGATCTGTTTGACAAAGCCCTGCGCTTTGAATTCCTGAGTATCGAGGAGGGAATGTTCCTCTTTGAACACGCCTCTTTAACCGAATTGATGTTTGTGGCCAACGAATTACGCAAGAAGCAGGTGCCTCACCAGAAGGTTACCTGGCAGATCGACCGTAATGTGAACACCACCAATGTATGTATCGCCAACTGCAAGTTTTGTAACTTCTACCGCATACCGGGTCATCCGGAAGCCTATATAACCGAAATGCCGGTGTACCGGAAAAAGATCGAGGAGACCATTAAATACGGTGGTGATCAGCTGCTGCTTCAGGGCGGGCACCATCCGGACCTGGGACTGGATTTTTACACCAACACCTTCCGGCAGATCAAGAGCGAATTCCCGACAATCAAGCTGCATACCCTGGGCCCGCCCGAGGTGGCGCATATTGCCAAGCTGGAGAAGATGAGCCATCATGATGTGCTGAAGGCCCTTAAGGAAGCCGGTATGGATTCCCTGCCGGGTGCCGGTGCGGAGATCCTGGTAGATCGCGTACGACGCCTGATCTCGAAAGGTAAATGCGGCGCCGATGAATGGCTGGCGATTATGCATGAAGCGCACAAGCTGAATATCACTACATCTGCTACCATGATGTTCGGCCATGTGGAGACGGTACGCGAGCGGTTCGAGCACCTGATAAAGATCCGGGAGGTACAAAGCCGCAAGCCGGAGACGGCCAAGGGATTCCTGGCCTTCATTCCCTGGACCTTTCAGGACGTGGATACCCTGCTGACAAGGATCAGAGGCGTGCACAACCTGACCACGCCGGAAGAATATATCCGGATGATCGCCATCAGCCGGATCATGCTGCCCAATGTAAAGAATATACAAGCCTCCTGGCTCACCGTTGGTAAACAAACGGCCCAGCTCTGCCTCCATGCCGGCGCCAATGATTTCGGTTCCATCATGATCGAGGAGAATGTGGTGAGTGCCGCCGGGGCGCCACACCGGTTCACCTACCGCACCATACAGGAAGCGATCCGGGAAGCTGGCTTTGAGCCGCAGCTGCGCAACCAGCAGTATGAGTGGCGCGAAGTGCCGGCAACCATTGTGGAGCAGGTCGTGAATTATTAAGCAGAAGGGATGGTTACAGGTAGATGAAGGGTTTTCCTGTTGTAACAGGAAAAGTCAGCTGGCAGATAGCTGAATAGTTGAGATTTTGCATTTTTACCGATAACTTACTTTCGTATGCCAACCTCAAGCTCTAAGGAAACACCGGTGATCCCCATCCGGCCCTTCGCCGGGAACCTCAAAACGCTTTCCCATCCGCAACTGGTCGATCTGTTGAAAAAAGCCTATTCGGCCGAAAAGGCGGCGGCTTTTGCCTATCAGGGCCATGCGGCTGCCGTGAAGGATAACGAACAAAAAGCCAGCATCCGCCAGATCGAACTCGATGAATGGAATCACCGGAAGGAAGTCCTGGCCCTGATGCAGGAATACCAGATTCCGGTCTCGCGCTGGTATGAGATAAAGTTCCACATCATTGGTAAGCTTATTTCCTTCAGCTGCCATGTGATTGGCTGGTTCATGCCTTTTTATTTTGCCGGACGGCTGGAAAGCGGCAACGTATGCGAATACTTCCGCATGAAACAATTGTTCCATGCACTGGGAATCCGCAAGCACGATGTACTGTTATATGAAATGGGCATGAAAGAGAAAGAGCATGAAGTCTATTTCCTGGAAAAGATCCGCAACAATAAACTGCTGCCTTTCTTTGAGAAATGGTTCTTCTGGGGCAAGAAGAACAGCTTCAATAATATAGACCTGGACAAAAAGTATCCTGTAGAAGCCTCCGACGTCTATTGCAACCGGAAGGATTGAGGAATACCTTCTGGAGCGGGGTCATTGAGCGGCTTCGGTTCCTTCACGCCGCAGGGCCACGCCGCTTCGGGCGCCGGTATGAACACCCTGCTCCACAACCACTTCTCCATTTACCACTACATAGCGGAATCCTTTTGAATAGGCGTGCGGCTTGTCGAAGGTGGACAGGTCCTGCACCTCGGCTTCATTGAAAAGGAGCAGATCGGCAGCATAGCCTTCCCGCAGCAGGCCCCGGTCTTTCAATCCGAATTTCTGGGCTGGAAGGGAGGTCATGCGGCGAACCGCTTCTTCCAGGCTGATCACCTGTTCTTCACGAACATACTTGCTCAGTACGCGGGCATTGGTGCCAAAGCCGCGCGGATGCGGTACGCCCTGGCCAAAGATGCGGATGCTGGCGTCGGATGCGAACATATTGAAAGGATACTGCATGATGTATTTTATATCGTTCTCGCTCATGCCGTGAAAGACCATTCCCGCACCGCCTTCCATCATCATGTCCATGACGGTTTCGGCTTCCTGGGCCACCTTGTGTTTCCGGCCCTTCATCAGGTTGATCGCTTCAATGCTTTTTCCGTTATAGCTGGTATCCGGACGGAAATTCGCTACGACTGCGTAACTCAGATGCCTGAGCTTCCGCTTTTTCAGTTTGGCGGCTATATAATCACGGACATACTTCCTGACATCGGTGCGCTGGAGCCGGGCTTTTATGGAATCGGTTCCATCGGCCAGGATCTCGTCCGGAAGCAGGGTACTGAGCGAGGTGCTGCTGGCCGTATAAGGATACTGGTCGATAGTAACGTCGATCCCTTCTTCACGGGCCTTGCGGATCAGACCTACCGTTTCCGTGCTTCTTCCCCAATTCTGCTGTCCGCTTAATTTAAAATGCGAGATTTCCACGGGCATGCGGGCTTCCCTGCCAATCAGCAGGGCTTCCTGAATAGCCTGGGTAACACTATCCCCTTCATCGCGCATATGCGAGGCATATACACCTTTATAGGCGGCAGCTACTTTAGCCAGGGCCAGCACTTCTTCCGTATTGCTGTAGGTGCCCGGAATGTAGATAAGGCCCGTACTGAAGCCAACGGCACCGGCTTTCATGGCGGCTTCCACCAGTTCTTCCATGCGCTTTAACTCTGCTTCGGAAGGCAACCGCCGCGCGGTACCCATTACTGCCTTGCGCACATCGTTATGACCGATCAGCGTGGCTACATTGATGGAGAGCTTCAGGGAATCCAGCTGCCGCAGGTAATTCCTGATATCCACATTCGATGCCCCGCAGTTTCCGGTGACTACCGTCGTTACGCCATCCAGTATGAAATTGTTGGCTGTAGGGTTTTTGAATTCCTCTCCTTCAATATGGGTATGCACATCAATGAAGCCGGGTGTCACCAGCAGGCCTGCGGCATCGATGGTACGCGCGGCGGATGCGTTGGCCAGGTTGCCGATCCGCGCGATCTTACCCTTGCGGATACCGATGTCTCCGTAGATCCAGGAATTTCCGGTGCCGTCCAGAATGCGCCCATTGCGCACGATCAGGTCATAAGACTCCTGTGCCGTTACCCAAACGGAAGAAAGAAAAAAAACCGATAGCAAGAACCCTTTCATGGTTTAAAGGTAGCGTACAGCGGCTTTTAAAAATAGCCGCTGCTTCTATACATTCAATTTATCCCTTACCTTAAAGCATGCGTAGTATGTACCTGGCAGGCCTATGCCTTTTGGTTATGCAGCAACTGAAGTCGCAGATGCCATCAGCCTATCAGCCTCCCGTATTCACCGACACAGCCCGCCTCCGGAAGATCCGGGCCACGGAACCCATCGTTCGGTCCCTCTATGAAACCTATGCGCAGGCCAATCATTTTCCCGGCCTCACCTATGCGGTGATCTCGGAAGGACAGGTGATGTATAGCGGTGCCACTGGCGTAACGGACCTGGCCTCGAAAACGGCGGCAAGCACGCGGTCGGTGTTTCGCATCGCTTCCATGAGTAAGAGCTTCACGGCGATGGCCATCCTGAAACTGCGCGATGCCGGCCGGCTGAAGCTGGATGATGCAGCCGCTGCTTATATACCCGAAATGAAGTCGCTTGGTTACCTTACCAAAGATGCCCGCCCCATAACCATAAGAGATCTGCTTACGCACAGTGCCGGCTTTCCTGAAGACAATCCCTGGGGCGACCGCCAGCTGCAGGACAGCGATAAAGAACTTCTTCAGTTGATAAGGAAGGGCACTTCCTTTTCCAATGTGCCTGGTGTGCAGTACGAATACAGCAACCTGGGTTTTGCCTTACTGGGGCAGATCGTCTCCAGAGTTTCCGGAACTACCTACCAGCAATACATTGCCGACAGCATCTGGAAGCCCTTGGGCATGACGCATACGTATTGGGAATACACGAAAGTACCTGCCGGTGAACTGGCGCATGGCTATCGCTGGTCCAACGATCAGTGGCAGGAGGAAGCACTGCTGCACGATGGCGCCTATGGCGCTATGGGTGGCATTCTTACCACGATGGAAGATTTTACCCGTTACATGGCGCTGCATCTTTCTGCCTGGCCTCCCCGCAATGAGCCGGAGAACACCGTATTACAAAGAAGCTCCCTCCGTGAAATGCACCAGCCCTGGCGCTTCAATAACCTGAATCCCAACTACCGGTATCCCGGATCTTCGAAAGCCTGTCCGCTGGTGTCGGCCTACGGGTATGGATTGCGCTGGAGCAACGACTGTCAGAACCGTACCACGGTTGGGCACAGCGGCGGATTGCCGGGCTTTGGCAGCCATTGGATCATTCTTCCCGAATATGGAATCGGGATCGTTTGTTTTGCCAACCGCACCTATGCACCCACGACACCGGTAAATATGCAGGTGATGGACACCGTTATAGCGCTTGCCGGGCTGCACCCGCGCGACCTGCCGGCATCTGCCATACTGGAACAGCGCCGGCAGGAGCTCGTAAAACTATTGCCTTCCTGGAAGGGTGCGGAGCAATCCGGCATTTTCGCGGAAAACTTTTTCCCCGACTACACATTGCCCGCCCTGCAGAAAGAGGCAGCGCTGTTATTTGCCAAAGTCGGGAAGATCCTCAGGGTGGGTCCTCTGGTAGCCGAGAACCAATTGAGAGGCTCTTTTATCCTTGAAGGTGAAAAAGGACGCCTGCAGGTATTCTTTACCCTGACCCCGGAGAACCCCGCGCTGATACAGGAATACCGCATCCGGGAGGTAAAGGAATAGCCGGTTCGTAGTTGATCGGTTTCCGGTATAAAGCGGGATTTTTTTGTGCCTGTTGTAAATTGCCACCTAACTTTAAGCATCACTGACAGTTTATGAAAAAAATTCTCTTATGCCTCATGGGTGGCCTTTCCCTGGCTGCTTCGGCACAGAACAAGCGTCATTTACAGCCCTCCGATGTATACCGTATGCAATCGATCGGCGGCCCTCAGCTTTCCCCCGACGGACAATGGGTGGCGTATTCCGTAAGCACTGTGGATAGTGTGAAGGATAAGCGATCCACCGACCTGTATATGATCAGCTGGGATGGTAAGGAAACCATTCAGCTCACCAGTAATCCGGCCGGTGAAAGCAGTCCCAAATGGAGTCCGGACGGACGTTATCTTTCTTTCATCAGCTCGCGCAAGAGCGGAGAGGATAAAGAAGAGGAAGGCAGCCAGTTGTGGCTGATGGACCGCAGGGGCGGCGAAGCAAAAAAGCTTACCAATATCAAGGCAGAGCTGGAAGACTATGACTGGAGCCCCGACGGAAAGAAGCTGCTGCTCACTATTAAGGACAAGGATCTGAGCGACTCGGCGAAATCAAAAGTGAGAACGCCTTATGTCATCAACCGCTACCAGTTCAAGCAGGATTACCAGGGCTATCTCGACCGTCGCAACAGCCATCTGTACCTGTTTGATATCACTACTAAAAAGCTGGACACCCTTACCAAAGGGATGTATAATGAAACGGGTGCCTCCTGGAGTCCGGACGGCTCGCAGATCGCTTTTGTCAGCAACCGTACGGAAGATCCCGACAAGAATGATAATACGGATATCTATATCATGGAAGCGAAGCCGAATGCCAGCTTTAAAAAACTGACCAGCTGGGCCGGTTCGGACGGAGATCCCCAGTGGAGCCCCGACGGAAAATGGATCGCCTACCTGCAAAGCAGCAGCGACCAGAACTTTACCATGTATGGACAACCTATCCTGAGCGTGATCAGTAAGGACGGCGGCACGCCTAAATTACTATCGAAAGCTGCGGACAGACCGGTGCGCTCTCCCCGATGGTCCAAAGATGGCAGCAGTCTCTATGTGATCATGGACGACGACCGGCAGACCAAACTGGTTTCTTTCAACGCGGCTACCGGTGCCATGAATAAGGTGCTGGAAGGCAATCGTGCCATCAATGTCCTGGAGAATAATCTAAAGACCAACTCCTGGATCGCGCTGGTAAGTGAACCACAGCTGCCCACCGAATTGTATGCGGTGGAAGACGGTGCCCTGCGCCGCCTTACACATGTTCAGGATTCGTTTGTGGCGAATCTGCAGCTGGCCACACCTCAGGGCTTTCAGTCAAAGAGCAAGGACGGAGCGCTGGTATCAGGCATTCTGTACCTGCCTCCGGGCAAGCCGGCCAAAAAGCTTCCGCTGATCCTCTTCATCCATGGAGGACCCGTGGCCCAGGATAATTTCGGCTTCGATATGGACCGCCAGATGTATGCGGCAGCGGGATATGCCGTGGCTGCCGTGAACTACAGGGGCAGTAACGGACGTGGACTGGAATACACGAAAGCGATCTATGGCGACTGGGGGCATAAGGAAGTGCTGGATGTAACGGGAGCGGCCGATTACCTGGTGAAGGAAGGCATTGCCGATGAAACCAAAATGGGTATTGCCGGATGGAGCTATGGCGGCATCACGACCAATTATACCATTGCTAGTGATCCGCGCTTCAAAGCCGCGGTAAGCGGTGCAGGCAGCTCATTGCAACTGAGCATGTATGGTGTGGACCAGTACGTTTCCCAGTATGAAACGGAGCTGGGAGCTCCCTGGAAAAATGCTGATAAATGGATCGCTATATCCTATCCATTCTTTCATGCAGACCGCATCAAAACGCCCACGCTGTTCATGGCCAGCCAGAATGATTTCAATGTACCGGTGGCCGGAGCAGAACAGATGTACCAGGCTCTGCGCTCACTGGGCATACCCACGGAGTTGGTCATATACCCAGGGCAGAACCATGGTATATCGGTACCGTCGTATATAAAGGATCGCTATCAGAGACACATTACCTGGTTCAATCAATACCTGAAGCCAACGTTCTGATAGAAGACTGGTGTAATTTTTTTCAGAGCCCTGATCGTTACTTAGGATCAGGGCTCTTCTTTTGGTGCTGAGGCCAGTTGTCGATTCTCGTGAGGCAACCAACGATGAACTCGTTCCCTATAAAAAATTATGATCCTGAAAGGCGAATGATAACATCTCAATTCCCTTTCCTATTAAAAACTATCTCATCTTTGTGGCCTTAGCCATGACGAAAAAAGCGATCGGACTTACGGAATTTCTGGAGCTGCCGGAAGCGTTGCAGTTTGAGCTCCTGCACCGGGATGGTGTATACGTGGGCAAACGTAAAGTAGACAGGCAAACAGTTGTATTACTCCAACTCGCCGGCTTTTACGTGGAAGTGCATTATAAAAAATACCGCACGCAGATCGATCACATTGTTACGTCAGACGGTACCGAAATACTGCAGCCTTACCTGGACCAGATCCATGTGCGGGACCTGAACAAGGACAAGGAAGAGTAAGTAAATTATATTTAAGGTATATATATCTTACCTTCAGCATCATACATTTTTACATCTTTGCAAGAACAAGCCATTAGAACATGACCAAAGCCTTTCTTTCCAAAAGCCTGGTATTGTATGCCGATGACGACAGCGACGATATCGAATTGATCCAGGATGCTTTCAGAGCGTATGCACATAATGTGGAACTGGTGGTTTTCAGGAATGGACTGGAGCTTCTCGATTACCTGAAAGAGATCAGGCCTTATCAACCCAATCCCTGCCTCATCATCCTCGATATCAATATGCCCATCCTCGATGGTAAGGATACCCTGAAGCGCATCCGC
>DATAHC010000070.1:0-2525 GCA_036263415.1 Flavisolibacter sp. | reverse complement strand
AGAGATGGTGAAGTGGATCGGGGGAATCAGTGATCAGCAATCAGTGATGAGTAATGAGTAATCAGTAGGTGAACTTGTATACCATCTTTCTTTTCGATTGTTCTTGCCTAGGGCAGTCTGGAGGTGCAGGGGATTGCTTCGCTAGCGCTCGCAATGACGATCCTAACTCAGCCGCTGTTTGGTACTTCAATAGCTTGGCCGTATAAGATCCCTCCTTCGTCGGGATGACGGCCGTAGGATTTGAGTGGCAAACTGTAAACGGTGTTTCATTAGCTAATCAGCTAATTCTCTCATTAGCTAATCATCTCCGTGGTTCCAACTATGCCAGATGGGATGAAGAAAAGATAGAGACAAGAAAACAAATCTGACATCTGACATCTGACATCTGACATACAAATCATACATCAGACATCCGACCTCAGGCATGAATCTGCATCTTCCCTATCTTCCCTCAATGAAACCGGTGTTTTACATCCTCATCAGTTTGCTACCGGCGGTAGTTTCTGCACAGCCTAAAACTGATACCTGGCTGAAAGACCTTCTGTATAGAAATGGAAGCTCCTTACTGGAATCCATACTGGATCATCCGGACAGCTTTCAATACCAGATCATTTATACCCGCATCGACCGGGATAAAAAGAACCGACCTTCCTTTCACCATTTTTATTTTAATGTGGACCGTTCCCGGTATTTCAATCCTGCTTCCACCGTCAAGCTGCCAACGGCCCTGGCCGCACTGGAAAAACGGAATACGCAACTGCCGCAGGAGGTGACTCTATATTCCGCCATGCTTACCGATAGCAGCTATGCCGGACAATCGCGAGTAGAAACCGATACCTCCTCAGCGGATGGCCTGCCTTCCCTTGCCAACTATATTAAAAAGATCTTCCTCGTCAGCGATAATGATGCCTATAACCGGCTGTACGAATTCACCGGACAGCAAACCTTGAATGAGATCATCCACAAGAAGGGCTATACGCAGGTACGCATTACCCGGCGCTTTGTTCCCATGACGCCGGAAGAGAACCGCCACACCAATGCCATCCGGTTTCTGCAGAATGGCCGGACGGTGTATGAACAGCCAGCTGCCTTCAGCCATTTTGAATTCGATTTTTCCCGGCAGGTGCTGATCGGAAAGGCGCATTATGACCGGAAGGACAGCCTCGTTCAGCAGCCTATGGATTTTACGCAGCATAACAACCTTCCTTTGGAAGACCTGCAGCAGATGTTGCAGTCCGTTCTGTTCCCAGAATCGGTTCCTGCTATGAGGCGCTTTCAGCTAACGCCCGATGACTACCGTTTTCTGTATCATTACCTCTCCGCACTGCCCTCGGAAAGCCGCAAACCCAGCTATGATACCACCGAATTTTTCGATAGCTATACCAAATTCTTTTTCAAGGCCGGCCGCAGAAAACTGCCGCCTTATCTGCGTGTGTTCAATAAGCCCGGCTGGTCCTATGGCTTTCTTACCGATGCGGCCTATGTCATGGATACGGTAAACAAACTGGAGTTTTTTCTGTCGGCTGTTATCTATGTGAATGCAGACGGAATCCTGAATGACAACCAATATGAATATGAGGAAACGGGCTATCCCTTCTTCCGTGATCTATTCCAGGTGATCTATACTTATGAGAAAGAACGCAGGCGCAGGTATACTCCCTCCTTTTCCCGGCTGGCAGGTAATTGATGTTCGTGCATAACATGCTACCTGAAGCTCAACAGTGGGGCTGCTTCGATTTATTCGTTCCTTTGCTGCTTAAATGAATACTATGGAATTGAAACCTTTGGGAAAGCAGGGACTACAAACCTCCCGTCTGGGACTGGGCTGCATGGGCATGAGTGATTTTTATGGCAGGCGCAATGATGAGGAATCTATTGAAGTGATCCGCAAGGCCTATGAAGCCGGCGTACTGTTCTTCGATACCGCCGATATGTATGGGCCTTATACGAATGAGGAGCTGGTAGGAAAGGCCGTAAAGGATTTCAGGGAAAAGATCACCCTGGCCACCAAATTCGGCATTGTGCGTGATCCCAATGACCCTTCAAAAAGAGGCATTAATGGTAAGCCGGAATATGTGCGAAGTTCCTGTGAAGGAAGCCTGAAGCGGCTGCAGACTGATTATATAGATCTTTATTACCTCCACCGCAAAGATCCCGATACACCCATCGAAGAATCGGTAGGTGCGATGGCCGAGTTGGTGCAGCAGGGCAAGATCAGGGGCATCGGGCTCAGTGAAGTAAATTCCGACACCCTGCGCAAGGCGCATGCCGTACATCCCATTACCGCCCTGCAAAGCGAGTATTCCCTCTGGACCCGCGACCCGGAGGATGACGTATTGCAAACCTGCCAGGAGCTGGGTATCGCTTTCGTGGCCTATAGTCCGCTGGGCCGTGGTTTCCTTACCGGCCAGATCAAAACCTTTGAAGATTTTGAACCGGATGATTACCGGCGCTTTTCACCACGCTTCCAGGGCAGCAATTTTGACAAGAACCTGCAACTAGTGCAAAAGATAGAAGAGATGGCA
>DATAHC010000069.1:0-9160 GCA_036263415.1 Flavisolibacter sp. | reverse complement strand
CAGATAAACAACTGTATTTATACAGGTTGCGAAAGCTATGTGAAACGAATAGAATAGGAGTACAGGTTGGAATGATACTATTTTATGTGTTTTTGTATATTCCTTTACACGATACGAATATTAGCCGGCCTTTTTATAAACCTCCTGAATATCTTCCCGCCAAATTCGTAATAATGAAATCAAAGCTTTTTTTGACAGGCGCCGCAGCCTTATGTTTTTTCCTGTATGGTTGTAAGAAGGGTGATAAGGGAGATGCCGGAGCTCCGGGTGCTCCGGGCACTAATGGATCCAATGGTGCAAATGGTAAGACAGCCCTGGTTCGTACTACTTCGGTGGCACCGGGCTCCAACTGTTCTTTAGGGGGTGTACGTATTGAAACAGGTGTCGATACCAATGGGAACGGACAGCTCGACGATGCGGAAGTTACCGCTACCCAAACCCGATATATCTGTAATGGCGTAAATGGTACGAATGGCACCAACGGTCTAAATGGTCAGGCAGGGCAAAACGGTCAGAATGGACAGAACGGCTCCGATGGCTTTACAGCCCTGACCCGGACTACAGTTGAAGCAGCCGGGGGTAACTGTGGTACCGGAGGCGTGAAGGTAGAGGTAGGCGTAGATGCCAACCGAAATAATACATTGGATGATGCTGAAGTAGTTACTGCCATGACCCGATACATTTGTAACGGTGCAGCAGGGACCAATGGGGCCAATGGCACCAACGGAACAAATGGCACCAATGGATTGAATAGCCTGATCCGGACAACTCCTGAACCGGCAGGTCCGAATTGCACCTATGGAGGCGTTACATTCGAATTTGGCTATGATACGAATAATAATGATATACTGGACAATAGCGAAGTCATCACAGCAAAGACTACTTATGTCTGTAATCCCTCTGCCGTCATATATTCCAACTGGATAAAAGCGGACCTGCAGCCTGTAAATCTCAATGACATTGAGGAAGCAAGGTTTCAGGGTAAGCAACTCCTCAATGTGCCAAAGTTGACCCAGGAAATTGCTGATGGCGGAATTGTATTGATGTATTTTAAGAACAGTGCCGGTATTATTTTCCCGGTTGACCGCGATTTTAATGGTTCCATCTCGGACCATGTTGGGGCTACACCGTACTATATTACCTCCGCATTTACCTATGAGCCTGGAAGTATTCGTTATTTATCATTAGGTTATCTTACTGATTACAGTGATTATATCCCATTCGACTTGCTCAGGACTTTAGGGGACATCCGGTATATTCTGGTGCCGGGCTCCATTTCCGGACGTTCTTCACATACGGCGGCCCAGTTGAAAGCTATGTCTTATAAGGAAGTGGCAAAGATTTTTAACATTCAATGAGGATGCGGTTATTATGATCGTGAAGAGGTCGAACGCATAACAGTCAGGTGTTGGTTGTACGGGGCTAACGTGATGGAATAAATTCACAAGGGGAGCGGCAGATGTGCTCCGTTCACTGTATGAAACCTGCTATTCACTAAATGAGCGAAAAAGGCTCCGGATTCGCTGCTACTTTAGCATTCTACAAAATGCATAGGGTTAATGCATAGGTTTTCATAGGATATTGGTTTTAACGGGCTGCATGTTTATGCGGCCCTTCTTGTTTTCAATCGCGTTCCTTATTTAAGAATGCCAGGTTATGAGGACGGCAAATCCTGTCGCGTTACGTGCATTTGCACGCCCTTCCATACCGTATTTCCATAAGGCCGCTCGAACGCACCTTCGGGGTTGATCGTAAATCCGCAGGCTTGATAGCATCGGATGGCGGCCGTATTCTTTTCAAATACATTCAGCTTCACCAGGTCACAGCCAAACTTGTCAAAGCAAAGAGTTAGTAAAGCGCGTACCAGCTGTTGGCCCAGGCCCTGGTGCTGCAGGGCTTTTTCACCGATCAGGATCCGGCCCAGCCAGGCGGTGGTGCCTTTCAGGTAAATCTCTCCATGCCCGACCACCTTTGTGGTTTCAGCGAATACCGCTTTATAGCAATGACGATTGATATCCTGGCAGGAGCACTCCAGCTGTTCAGCCGTCAGGGGATAGGTAAAGGCAGGTCCGGCAAATTGAAGCAGCAGCTCAGGCGAATCGATCCACGAGATCAGTCGGGGATAATCGGAAACGCGGAACTGAAGCAGGTGGATCATGAGGGAAAGATAAATGAGTCAGATGAAACAGATCGAGTAGGATGAGGTAACTAATTAAATATTGTTTTAATTTAATTGTTATGTCAGGTCAGTCAAAACCAGTTCGGAAATTCCATTTTTTTAGCGGATTCGGCTTGTTCATTACAATTATCAGTGGTATGGTAGCCGTGATCTTGGCAGTGCCGCAACTGAAGGTAATGGTCTTCGGAAAAACGGATGATAAATTTGTACTGACTAATAAAGAATTGCTGCAGCGTTTGTTCAAGGGCACCTATGATGAGGTCACCAAATCAATAATAAGGGATAGCAGTAAGGTGGAGTTCTACACGCGGGTTAAAAGCCGCCAGAAATATATGACTGCCGATAAAAAAGAACACCTGGTCGTTTTTTTTGAAGAAAGTTCAGATGATAGCTGTGATGCTTGTGACCGGCAGGTATTTAGTATCGCTACCTTCCTGATGGATGAACCCGGCAAAGGGACCCTTACAGGATTTAAGAACAGGCTGTTAGCAATTGAGGTGGGTGAAAATTTAAACAGGTATGAGATCCACCAGATCGGAAGTAATAATTTTGGCCTTTTACTGCAGGTGGAAAAGTCTGCCGGCGATGACAACAATCAACCGATCGAATGGCATCTCTTTCAGCTGGAAACATTGATTCCACTGCTGAATGAAGTGGTCAGTTATTTTAACTCGTATGAAGACCTGGAAGGTCCTGATGATGATATCAACCCGGCTATACGATTTTGGCCGGAAATTGCTTTTGGAAACCAATATAAGGATGATGAATATTACGACATCAAAATCTACTTTAAAGGTAAAACGCCCCGTCGCCGCCTGGTAGATGGTGAAAAGTTCTATTTCACTACCAACTACTATACATTCGATTATAATAACATGGTCTACGATCAGGTGCAGGGAGATTATTATGAATCATGGTGATCAGCAGGAAAAGCCATACGGGCTCTGCCTTATTATTTTCTGCATAAATCCTTATTTTCAGTTCCTGAATCTTAATCATACAAGTTTGGAACAAGTTGAACGGGCTGCAGTCTGTGCCTTTATGGAAGGAGGTGGCGAAATGGGAGCCTATACCCGTGGCTACGATTGGGCCGGAACGTCTTTAGGGGCACCCGAATACTGGCCGCAGAGCCTGCGCACGACCCTGGGTATTTTACTGCATTCCCGCTTTCCGATGTTCCTGTTCTGGGGACCGGAAGCCATCTGTTTTTACAATGATGCCTACCGGCCCAGCCTGGGCAATGAAGGCAAGCATCCCTACGCACTGGGCAAGCCCGGCGCGGATATCTGGCCCGAGATCTGGAACGCCATTCAGCCGCAGATCGACGCCATCCTGTCCGGGGGCGAGGCCAGCTGGCATGAAGACCAGCTGCTGCCCATTTACCGCAATGGTAAGCTGGAAGATGTGTACTGGACTTACAGCTACAGTCCGGTGATCGATGAATCGGGCCGTGCGGCCGGGGTCTTCGTCACCTGTACGGAAACCACCAAAACGGTGCAGCTCATCGGCGAGCTGGAAGCGAGTACTGAAAAAGCGAAGCTGGCCATTGAAGCGGCCGACCTGGGCGTGGTGGAGGTAGACCTCACAACCGAATATGTAAAGATCTCCGATCGCATTGAAGCCATTTTCGACTTGAGAACGGGTACGCCACGAACCGTCTTCCTGGACCAGATGCACCCCGACGACGTGCCGCTTCGCGAACAGGCCTACCAGCGGGCCTACCGCGATGGCCGCCTGGAATACGAATCGCGCGTGTTCCAGAAAGACGGATCGGTGCGCTGGGTGCGGCTGAAAGGAACGGTGTTCTTCGACGCCGACCGCAAGCCCCTGAAAATGCTGAGCGTGGTGCAGGACATAACGGAGCAGAAGGAATTCTCCGACGAGCTGTCCCGCCAGGTAAACGAGCGTACCGAAGCGCTGGAAGCGGCCCACCGGCAACTGCTCGATTCCAATGCCTACCTGCAGAACATCATCAACATCTTCAATACGCCCTTACAGGTGCTGGAGCCCGTATGGGAGAACGGCGACGTGGTGGACTTTACCTATAAGCTCACCAACGAAGCGTATGCGGCCTATGCGGAAAAAAAACCCGAAGAACTGACAGGCAGGAGAGTCAGCGAATTCTTTCCGGGTTATTTCCAGACGATCACCTTTACCAACATCCGCGAGGTGGCACTCACCGGTGTGTCCCGGCTTTGGGACAACCACTACGCTGCCGACGGCCTTGATATTTATAATGAAATGGGGGCTGTGAAAATGGACCGCGATGTGGTGGTGCACCTCACCGATTTCACCCGGCTGAAGCAGCTGCAGCTGGAACTGGAGAAAAATATTACCGAACTGCAGCGCTCCAACAATAACCTGGAGGAATTTGCGCATGCCGCCTCGCACGACCTGAAGGAGCCCATCCGGAAGATCCAGTTCTTTACCGTGCAGCTGAAAGAACAGCTGGGCCAGCAGCTCACCGACCTGCAAAAGCGCTCCTTCGAGCGGATTGAAACGGCCACCCAGCGTATGGGTAACCTCATCGACGACCTGCTGCTCTATTCTCATGTCAGCCAGCATCCGCACGAAATGGAAGAGATCGACCTGAACGATAAGATCAGGCGTGTGCTCGACGACCTCGAGCTGCACATCCAGGATAAAGAGGCGGTGATTGAGGTAGGTCCGCTCCCGGTTGTGAAAGGCTACCGCCGGCAGCTGCAGCAGCTGTTTCAGAACCTGGTCAGCAATGCCCTCAAATACAGCAAGGCCGGTGTGCCGCCCCGCATCGTCATCCGCGCACAACCTATGGAGGAAGCGAACCGCCGCTATCAATGCATCTCCGTAAGCGATAATGGCATCGGCTTCGAGGAGGTCTACAAGGATAAGATCTTCAACATGTTCACCCGCCTGCACGGCCGATCCGAATACACCGGCACCGGTATCGGGCTCTCCATCGTGAAGAAAGTGATCGAGAACCACCACGGCCTGATCCGCGTTCACAGCACGCCGGGCGAGGGCTCGGTGTTCGAGGTGTTGTTGCCCGAGTAATCAGTGATCAGCAATCAGCAATAAGCAATAAGTAATCAGTGATCGGTAAGGAGTAAGGAGGGAGCAGTTGGGCCGGCTACCAGTGGCAGTATTTTTGGATATAGACACCGGTAACCCGCTTACGGACCCTAAAACCTTTTTTATGAATTACAATGATCGCGACGGCAGCCACTATGCGGCTGATGATAACTGGGACAAGGAGAAAAAGCCCAATGAAAGACGGAGTATCGAAGCAGAAAATGCGGCGGACGAAAGGGTGGACGACCTGGGCACGGTAACGCATTCGCATCCCATGCGGCGCGACGACGACTGGGGCATCAGCGAGCAGCCGGCCAGCGGCTTCGATGAACCGCACGAACAGGAAAATTCCCTCCCTCCCCTGAAGCGAGAAGAGAAGGGGAATGATTGAAAAGTAACAGCCTGACTATACCGTGATGGTTCCTTCAATACTGTCATCCAGTGTTTTGCCCATGATGGCGCCGGCTACACGCTTTACCAGTCCTACGGCCATATTGTGCTTGGTATCCCAGTAATAACCGCCATTCGGTTCTACCTTGATCACGGAGATGCGCGGATCGTCTTCCCCTTCGGTGAACCAGGTCTTCAGCATGGGGTTCCATAATTCCTTGATCTTTTGTTTGTCCTCCGATATCGTGGCGAAGCCATAGAGGTGCAGGAAATCGGAATAGCTCGAGCCCTGGAAAAGCAATTGCACAACGGGGTCTTTAGCGATCTCCTGGTTCTTATGGCTGTCGTTCGCGCTGAGAAACCAGAGGTTACCTTCTTCATCCGTTTTCTGTACGGCCATGGGGCGTGTTTTCAACGGCTGTGCGGTCTGGATATTCGTGCAGAAGAAGCAGGCGCCTGCCTTCTCCGTCAGTTCTTTGATCTTCTTTTGCGCGTCCGTACCCTGGAGATCTTCGTAATTGTCTTCCGGCTGTTGTTGATTGATACTGTCCATGCGTTGAAGGGAACAAAAACAATACCTCCGCCAACTGTTGAAGGGTTCTGATGATCCGGTTGGGGAAGGCTTCACAAGAAAGGGAGTTGTCTGTAAAGGGGTGGGTCACACTGTTGCTTTTTGTGCGCAGAGCCAAGCGAAGGCACGACCGGAGGGCCATGCAATTATTGCCTAATTTAGTCCGAACCAAAATCAGCGGCCATCGAACAACTGCTTCAGCATATCCACCAGTTCTATCCCCTGAGCAACGCGGTATGCGTGGCCCTGGATCAAAGCTTTGAAGAGCGCGTAGCGCCCAAAGGTACTTTCCTGGCCACGGAAGGAAAGACCTGCCGCTACCTGTATTTCGTGCAGCAGGGCGCCCTGCGCGGCTACTACAACCTGGAAGGCAAAGAGGTAACGCACTGGTTTGCTTTTGAGAATGATTTCGTCACCTCCTTTCACAGCTTCATTACACAGCAGCCGGCCGTAGAGAACATCCAGTTGCTCGAAGGCAGTATCCTCTGGGCGCTCTCCAAAGAGAAACTGGAGCAGCTCCTGTCCACGCACCACGAGCTCGAGCGCCTGCTGCGCATCATTTACGAGAAGTATTATATCCGGCTGGAAGAACGCTTCGTGAATGCCCATTTCAAAACGGCTACGGAACGCTACCAGGACTTACTCTCGCAGGCGCCGCATATCCTGGAACGGGTGCCGCTGGGTTACATCGCTTCCTACCTCGGCATCAGCCAGGAAACCCTCAGCCGCATCCGCGGGCGGCTTTAACAAAGGCTTCCGCTGTTTTTGACTTCTGTCAAAAAACCGGCACAGGCAGCGGAATAGGTTTGTTCCCTTAAATCTATAAGCAATGGAATCGAGAACGAACCAACAACCGTCTGCCGCCTTTATCGGTGCCTCCTGGACCGCCCTGCTCATTGGCGTGACTGCCTTTATCATCGGGCTTTGGAATGCGGACATGCAGCTGAACGAGAAAGGCTATTATTTCACCGTGCTGATGTTCGGGCTCTTCTCGGCCATCTCGGTGCAGAAGGCCGTGCGCGACCAGATGGAAGGCATACCTGTGACGAACCTGTATTATGGCATTGCCTGGTTCACCACGCTCTTGTCCATCCTCCTGCTCACCATCGGCCTGTGGAATGCGGAGATGACCAAAAGCGAGAAAGGTTTTTATGCCATGTCATTTGTACTAAGCCTGTTCGCCGCCATCGCCGTGCAGAAGAATACGCGGGATATGAAGGCGGGAGATAAAGCGGAAGAAAAATTGTAATATACTGGTTATGCAAAGACACATTCATTATACGGAAAGAGGCCTGAGAAGAATTCCTGGTTCAATCAGACCAGCTGGACGCTGCATTAGTACGGGAGAATGAACTCATCATACGAACGATCGGGTTCCTGTAAACAGGAAAGCGCAATCGATAGCGCTAAGTCCTAGTTTTGCAGGCATGGAAAAGAAGCCGGGGATCGATATCGTTAATGAGGTGCTGGAAGCCTGTATTCTGGCCTACCCGGTTTCATCCTTTATTATCAGCCTGTATAAGCAGTACATTTCGAGAGGCTGGCTCACCAAGGGGCAGCTGACCGGCTTATACCAGAAAGCATCGGCCATCCCCGTGGCCGACCTGCCTCCCGGCAAGCTGGCCGCCCTGGAGGTATTGATCAAAAAAATGCCCACCCGCTATAAATCGGAAGCACCGGCCGCCGCTCCGCTGTACCAGAAAGACGAAGGCATCGGGCAGCAGATCGAGGCCATCCTGGCCAGGTACCCCGAACACAAGCGCGTGCTGTTCCTGAAAACGAAGTACAACAATAATGAAACGCTGTCAGCGACCGACCTGGCCGACCTGAAGCGGTTTACCGGCTTGCTGAACAGGTAAGCGTGAATGGTGAACGATCAAACGTGAAAGGTGAAACGTGAAAAGTGAAACGTCAAATGGGAAGGGTTCAGGGTCGCCTATGCAACGGTTAACGAATTTTGCTTGTCAGACTTAGTAATGAAAAAAATACTCCTTTATGTACTCCTGGTGGCCGGCCTGCTCTCCTGCAGCAAGGACAGGAGCCTGCGGAAGCGCTATGCCGGCACCTATGAACTGATCAGGTACAGCGGATTTATCATGAGTCCCGTTTATCCGCCGGGCAATGGCCGGCTGATCGTGCTGAGCGAAGATGGCATCTATGAGGAAAGACGGCACGATACGGTAGATGTGCGAACCACGTATACAATAGAAAATAAGAAGGAGTGCGATGAGTTTGACAAAGTGGATATCCTTCAGGTAAAAGATTATAATGAATCCCGCATCGGCTTTCAGCACGATACCCTTACCATCAGCACACTCCGTTGTATCGTGGATGGAGGAACGGCCTTTTACCGGCAGGTGAAATGAGGAGTGATGCCTAAATAAAATACAGGGTCGCTTCACTTTCTGTTACTATTTTCTTTACATTAGAAGGGCATTCTCCAAACCTTTATAACCGCCACATGAGAAAAGCCTTCGTGCTTCCCTTCTTTCTATTGATAGGTTGGTGCGTTCATGCCCAGGACTCACTGCAGACGCCCCGCCAAACCATTATTCGCTTTTTCAAGGCACTGTCTGAGCTGAAACCCGAAGCCATGAGGGCAGAGGTAACGGCCGATTTCGTGCTCGTCGAAAATGGAAAGATAGAAGGTATCGATTCCCTGATCGCCTCGATCCAGCCTTTTATCGGCCGGAATATTCAACGGGTCAACAGCTTTCAATTTGTAACGGAAACCACCAAGGGTGATGTGGCCTGGATCAGTTATGATAACAGGGCGGACCTGAAGCAGAACGAACGGGAAATGACCATGCGCTGGCTGGAGTCGGCCGTATTGGTAAAGGAGAAAGGGCATTGGAAAATCAGCCTATTGCACTCGACACGGCAAAAGGAAACAACAGCTCAATAGAAACGGACAACAGGTCGGAACGATTGCTTACAATTTTTTATGTAAAAAAATCAGCTGCCATGAT
>DATAHC010000068.1:0-8167 GCA_036263415.1 Flavisolibacter sp. | reverse complement strand
GTACAGGAACTGGTTGCCGACCTTACGAAGGAGGAACTCATCTGGCTGAACGGATACCTGACCGGTATCGTCTCGGCCGACCGGCCGGCATTGCCTGCACCGGAGAAAGCTTCCGTCGGCAAGATCACCATCACCTACGGTACCGAATCGGGTAATTCCAAAAAACTGGCTGCTACGCTGGCCGCAAAAGCAAAGAAGAAGGGGATTCAGACGAAACTCGTATCGCTTGATCAGTACAAACTGAACGACCTGCCCCGGGAAGAATGGTTCTTCACCATCATCAGTACACAGGGTGAGGGTGAACCACCGGCAACAGCCCTGAAGTTTTACAGGCACATACATGAAAATCCACTGTCGCTTTCCGGTTTGAAATACGGCGTGCTGGCATTGGGCGATACGTCCTACCCGCTTTTCTGCAAGGCAGGCGAAGACGTGGACCTGCAGTTTCAAAAGCTGGGCGCTTCCCGTGTAGTGCCGTTGCAGAAGCTGGATACGGATTACGAAGCCGAAGCCAACCAGTGGTTCGATTCACTACTGGCCTCCCTGGATCAGAAAGCAACGGTTGCCGTGGCCGCCACACCTCCGGTTGCGCGTTCCGGTAAGCAGAAATACAAAGGCACCATCATTGCCAATATTGACCTGAATGGCCGGGGATCTAAAAAGAGTACGCATCACATTGAGATCGCCGCTTCCGATGTAAACTATCAGGCCGGAGACGCCATCGGAATCGTGCCGAAGAACGATACCCTTACGGTAGCGCGCATTCTGAAAACAGCCGGGGTATCGGGTAATGAGCAGGTCATGTATAAGGAGGAAGCGTTTCAGCTGATTGACCTACTTACCGAAAAGCTGTCCATCTATCATTTATCCGAACGCGTGGTTCGCCGCTATGCGGAGCTGGCAGGGCAATCCATTCCTGAAACCCGGATCGATCTCCTGGACCTGCTGCGCATTTATCCGCTTCAGGATCCGGCACAATTTACTCAGGTAGCAGGGATGCTGGAGACCATCACTCCCCGTTTGTATTCCATTGCCTCCTCACCGGCGGCTCATGAAGGGGAAGTGCACCTCACCGTAGGCAAACATAATTTCCATATCGATGGTTTTACCCGCAATGGCTTATGCTCGGCCTGGCTCTCCGGGCTTAGCGTTGATTCAGAGATTGAGTTCTATATCCATAAGAATCACCTGTTCAAATTACCGGACGAAAACAAGGATGTGATTATGATCGGTCCGGGTACCGGTATCGCTCCTTTTCGCTCCTTTGTAGCAGAGCGGGATGCCACCGGAGCCTCGGGCCGCAACTGGCTGTTCTTCGGCGATCAGCATTTTACGTCAGACTTCCTGTACCAGACGGAATGGCAAAACTGGCTGCAGACAGGCGTTCTGACCAGGATCAGCCTTGCTTTCAGCCGCGACTCCAAAGAAAAAGTATATGTACAGCATAAGCTATGGCAACAGGCAGCAGCAGTAATGGAATGGCTGGAGGGCGGCGCCTACCTCTACATCTGCGGTACGAAAGACCCGATGAGCAGAGACGTAGAGCATACCCTGCAGCAGATCATTGAGCAGGAGAAAGGCTTTTCCTCCGAGGAAGCAGCCAGCTACTTGGAAGGGCTGAAAGAGTCCGGAAGACTGGTAAAAGATGTTTATTAAAGGATTAACGAAACAACTGTAATGGCAACATCATTATCGCCCATAGAAAAAATAAAGACCGACAGTGACGGCCTGCGCGGCACCCTGAAGGAAAGTCTTCAGGATGAGATCACCGGAGCGGTACGGGAAGCAGATCATGCACTGGTGAAATTCCATGGCATGTATGAGCAGGACGACCGCGATCAGCGGGAGGAGCGGGCAGAAAAGAAACTGGATAAGCTTTATTCTTTTATGATCCGGCTGCGCATACCCGGCGGACTGATCTCCCCCGGGCAATGGATCGCTGCGCATCATGTGGCCGGCGCCTATACCACCGGTGTGATCAAGATCACGACACGACAGACCATACAGCTGCATGGCATTCTAAAGCGGGACATCAAGCCTACGCTGCAGGATTTCAATGAGGTGCACCTGGATTCCATAGCCGCCTGCGGTGATGTGAACCGGAACGTGATTTGCAGCAGCCATCCTTCCTTATCTCCCCTGCATGAAGAGATCCATGCGTATGCCGACAGGATCAGTGCCGCACTGCTGCCCAAAACCAGGGCTTATTATGAAATATGGCTGGATGAGGAAAAGCTGATCGATAAAAAGGAGGAGGATGATCCCCTGTACCAGGATCGCTATCTCCCCCGCAAATTCAAGATAGCCATTGCCATACCACCCAACAATGATGTAGATGTATTCGGTAACGACCTGGGCCTGATAGCGGTAGTGGAAGATACAATTCTGAAAGGTTTCAACATAGCGATCGGCGGCGGCTTAAGCTCCACCCATGGCAATCCGGCTACGTATCCGCGGCTGGCTACCGTTATCGGTTTCGTTCCGGCAGGAGAGCAACTGATGAAGGCCGTATATGAAGTAGCTACCGTGCAGCGTGATTTTGGAAACCGAAGCGACCGTAAACTGGCCCGTTTAAAATATACGGTAGATACCATGGGTGTGGAGGCCTTCAAGGCCGAAGTGGAACGCCGTTGCGGATTCCGCTTTGAAGCGGAAAGGCCGTACCGGTTCACCGAGCGCAAAGATTATTTTGGCTGGCAGCAGAGTGAGCAGGGAAAATGGTATTATACCGTGTTTGTAGAAAATGGGCGCGTACTGGACGAAGGCACGCTCTTACTTAAAACGGCTTTTCTGAGGATCGCAGAAACCGGCAAGGCTAACTTTCGTTTCACCGCCAATCAGAACGTGATCATCAGTGATATTAAACCGGATGATAAAGCAAGTATTGAAACGATTCTGCAGCAGTATGGAATTATAAAACATACGGACCAGTCCAGTCCGGTGCGAAAAAATGCCATTGCCTGTGTGGCCTTCAATACCTGCCCGCTGGCCCTGGCAGAAGCACAACGTTACCTGCCTTCCCTGATCACGAAGATCGAGCCGTTACTCCATCAATATGGTTTAGCGGATGACGCGATCAGCATCCGCATGACAGGTTGCCCGAACGGGTGCGGACGGTCGCCCCTGGCGGAGATCGGATTTATTGGTACGGCCTATGGCACCTATAACCTGCACCTGGGCGGTGACCGGTTAGGCGAACGGCTCAATAGCAAGTTCCGGGAAAGCCTGAATGAGGAGGCTATATTGAAAGAACTGGATCAATTGTTCTCCCATTATAGTCAGCAACGGAACGAAGGCGAAACCCTTGGCGATTTTGTAATTCGGAAAGAATTGGTGAAACCATAATAACATCCATGGAACTAAAAGAAATAGAAGTGCAGGAGTCGGAGGACCGATCGCGGGGTAATACCTTATTTCCCGTTTTCCTGAAACTGGAGACCCTCCAGGTATTGCTGGTAGGAGGTGGGGCCGTAGCCCTGGAAAAGCTGAGGGCTTTATTGCAGAATGCACCGGCTTCAACGATAACCGTTGTCGGTAGTACAATAGCGCCCGGGATCCGGGAATTTGTGCAGCACTATCCGAACGTTTCCTTGTCCGAACGCCCTTACCAGCCTGAAGACCTGGAGGATAAGGATATTGTTGTGGTTGCCATTAATGACAAGGAAGTCAGCAGGGAAATCAGGGAGGCAGCAAAGCGGAACCGGTTACTGGTAAACGTGGCAGACACTCCCGACCTCTGTGATTTTTACCTGGGTTCCATTGTGCAGAAAGGCGATCTTAAGATCGCCATTTCCACCAATGGTAAATCGCCCACCATTGCAAAGCGCCTGAAAGAAATACTGCATGAGGCCATCCCCTTCGAGATCGATCGTGTGGTAAATAATATGAGCGTGATCCGGAAAAACCTCAATGGGAATTTTGCAGAAAAGGTGAAACGCCTTGATGCGATCAGTGCAGTTCTGGCAGAAGACCAAATAGAAAAGGAGCAGAAATGGAGAAAGGTGGCGACTTATTGCCTGTATGCCTTCGCACTCATGCTGATAGGGCATCTCATATTTTCCTACATACCCTTTCAATCCTTAGCCGATCAATCCGTAGCCTTCTATCATACGCTGGACAAGAATTTTGGATGGATGGTACTGGCCGGCTTCCTGGCCCAGATGGTGGATGGTGCCACCAGTATGGGCTATGGCGTTACCAGTGCTATTGTATTAATGTCGGCCAATGTGAGTCCGGCTGCCATCAGCGGCAGTATCCATACCGCGGAAATGTTTGCCAGCGGTGCCTCCGGTTACAGTCATTACAAATTCGGTAACGTCAATAAGAAACTGTTCAAAAAACTGCTGATTCCGGGGGTATTGGGGGCCGTTGCAGGAGCGGTGCTGCTGGTAAAGCTCGGTGAGACGCACATTGCCTATATCCGTCCTGTAATGGCGGTATATACGCTGGTACTTGGAATCAAGATCTTCATCAGTGCCTTTAAGAAGATCACGGTAAAGAAAAAGTTCCGGCAATACGGATTGCTGGCAGGAGCCGGTGGTTTTCTGGATTCCTTCGGCGGTGGCGGTTGGGGCCCTATTGTTACAGCAACCCTGATAACGAAAGGAAGGACGCCTCGTTTTGTAGTGGGCTCCGTAAGCCTGACGGAGTTCTTTGTTACCCTGGCCAGTGCTTTTACGTTTTTCACCCTGATCGGCATCCAGCATTACCAGGTGATTCTGGCCCTGATCATCGGCAGCGTAACGGCTGCCCCCATTGCAGCGCGGTTGAATGGAAAGCTTCCCAGAAAAGCTTCCTTTATACTTCTGGGGATAGTAGTGGTGGCCTGGAGCGTACGGATTTTAATTAAAGTTTTATAAGCAAGGAAATGATATCAAACGAAAAACCTTTAAATCTTTACTGCCAACAGCTCTGTCGCAACCAGCGATGTTGTTGAGTTGATCCAGCCCATTCACATGTACATAAAAATGACTGTCAAAGGCGGTCCTGTTATTCTATTGCCTAAATACAACAACTGATATATGAAATTCAGGAATTTCAAAAGAAACGATCAAAATGTAAAACCATATTCCAAACCACTCTTACTACTACTACTTACAATGCTTACGCTAAGCTTTGTTATGCAAGCGCAGGATATAATTCAGATCTCCGGCGTAGTTACCGGCCAGGAAAATAAAGAGCCCCTGGCAGGTGTTGCCATCAATATCAAAGGTACCGTTACCGGTACGGTTACCGGTAATGAAGGGGCGTTCGCTTTACGTACCCGACAAAAGCTGCCTTTTGTTCTGGTGTTCACTTCCATTGGCTTTGCGCCGCAGGAGGTACATGTTACCAGCATGGGCTCACAACTACAGGTAGCACTGGCTAAGCAAACGGTACTGGGAAATGAGATCGTAGTCACGGCTTCCCGTGTACCGGAGAATATTCTTAAATCGCCTGTTGCTATTGAAAAGCTCGATATCCGGGCCATCCGGGAAACACCGGCTCCCAGCTTTTACGATGCGCTGGAAAATGTAAAAGGCGTACAGATGACGACCTCCAGTCTCACCTTTAAAGTTCCGAATACAAGGGGCTTTAATATCCCGAATAACTTTCGCTTTCTGCAGCTGGTAGATGGAGTGGATATGCAGGCCGCCACCCTGGGAGTTCCCCTGGGAAATGCGATCGGCCCCACAGAGCTGGATATCCAAAGTGTGGAGATAACGCCGGGTGCTGCTTCCGCCCTGTATGGAATGAATGCAATCAATGGTATGGCCAACCTGATCACAAAAAGCCCATTTACCAGTCAGGGACTGAGCCTCTATCATAAAACAGGGATCAACCATGTGGATGGGACGGATCATGATCCGGCTTTCCTGACCGAATCGGCGTTGCGTTATGCCAAAGCGTTCAACAACAAGTTTGCTTTTAAGATCAATGTCGGGTACCTGCAGGGTATTGACTGGCGGTCCAATACGCGCAACGATCAAAATACAAATGATCTTAAAAGTGCCAATCCGAAGTTTCCCGAACTGAATGGAGAGAATAATGCGGCTTATGATGGGTGGAACAAATATGGAGATGATGCGCTGGCCGGAAGCAATGTTGTTTCTATCAGTGGCCTTACCATCAATGGTCAGACGAATCAGACCCTTCGGGTAGCCCGTACCGGGTATTGGGAAAAAGACCTTGTAAGTCCGAAGGTGGACAACCTGAAGCTGGATGCTTCCCTGCATTATCGGGTATCTGAAAAAGCGGAACTTTCCTATACCTATCGTATCGGTAAAATGGATGGCGTATTTCAGCGGGGCAACAAGATACAGCTGGATAATGTGATCGTTCAAAATCATAAACTGGAACTGAAAGGAAATAATTATATCATTCGCAGTTATGTATCCATAGAGAATACAGGAGACTCCTACAATGTGAAGCCTTTGGCGGATAACCTTGACCTGTACAGCGGAGGCGCTACCGATACGAAAACACCTGCCGGCTGGGGCACGAAATATAAAAATGCACTGAATGCCTATGCAGCGGCTAATGGAGGTTCATTGAATTCGTCCAACCTGGCGGCTGCTACACAGTATGCCCGTCTTCAGGCGGATGCCAGCCGTGTGCAGCCCGGTACTCCGGAGTTTGAGGCCTTGAAAAATAGAATCATCAAAATCAATAACTGGGATATAAAATCAAGCGCCATACAGGATGCGCCTGAAACCGGGGGTGCTGCCCTGATCCAGAAAAGCCGCTTATACCACACAGAAGCACAATGGGATCTTTCGAAAAAGGTAAAACTCTTTGATCTGCTGGTGGGAGGCGATGCCCGTATCTATGAGATCATCCCGGACGGTAATAATTTTGTTGATTTTTCCAGGCCTGTTGCTGAACGCAATACACCGTTGAAAGATGGAAGCTATGGGGACAATGTTTACTATAAAAAGTTTGGCGCCTTCAGCCAGATCACCAAAACCTTCTTCGACGAAAAACTGAAAGTGTTCGGATCTATCCGATTCGACTACAATCCGGAGTTTGAAGGCAAATTCACACCAAGGCTGGCCGCCGTCTACACGCTTGCGCAGAAGCATAACTTCCGCATTACCTATCAACAGGGCTATCGCTTCCCGGCCTTATTTGAAGCGCTTTCCTATGTGAATAACGGTCGTGTAAAAAGGGTAGGGAGTTTGTCTTACATCAATGAGGGACTGGGCTACCTGGAAAATAGCTATACGCAGGCTTCCGTCATCAATTTCAATGCGGCCGTTAGTGCCCAGGGCAATACGGATGCCGCAGCATTGGCCAACAGAGGGCTATTGGTAGTGGCAAATCTTCCAAAGGCCAGTCCTGAAAAGATCACTTCCTGTGAAGCGGGCTATAAAACGGTATTGCTGAATAATAAACTGATCGTAGATATAGATGCCTACAGCAATACTTACCAGGGATTTTTGGGCCAGGTACAGGTATATGTTCCAAAGGGCACTACTGTGGGAACGGATGCAGCGGTTCTGGCTATGCTGGATCGTAACCGTGATGCGACCACGGCCACGGCCACTACGGCAGCCAGCCAGGGACAAGACCGGTATCGCGTTTATACGAACGCTAAAAACACCTACCACAATTTTGGTTCTGCCCTGGGCATCACCTATAATTTCTTTAAAAAATATACAGTAGGCGGAAACGTCAATTTCAATAAAATGAAATCCAATTCTTCGGATGATATTTTCGTAACCGGCTTCAATACGCCGGAGTGGACCACGAACCTTTCCTTCGGTAACAGGGAACTGCTGAAGAACCTGGGGTTCAACCTGGTTTGGAGATGGCAGGATGCGTTCCTCTGGGAAAGCCCTTTGGTGACCGGCCGCATTGCTGCCTACAGCACGGTGGATGCACAGGTCAGCCTTCATTTCCCAAAGCTGAAATCGCATGTGAAAGCGGGCGGCGCCAACCTATTCAATAAACGGTATCTGCAGTATGCCGGCGGACCGACGCTGGGCGCCTTATATTATGTAGCACTTACGATAGATGATCTGGGGCTAAAATAAAAAGGGTAAACATTCCTTTTCACTTTTGAAAGGCCTGAGGGCCTTTCACTTTTTGTGGGGTGCAGCTACCTGTTTACGGGTACCGATAGAGCGGTAACGGTCAGGATACGTAGATTTGCAGGCAAATTTAGGAATGCAGGTGTTGTTATCTA
>DATAHC010000067.1:0-2399 GCA_036263415.1 Flavisolibacter sp. | reverse complement strand
AGCTTTCCTTTCTATTCTATACGCCCTCTTCATCATCTAAGGAAGTGGATACCTTGTTCTCTCCATAGTCATCCCCATCATTCGTATCAACCCTGCCTATGCCGGCCATTTCATGCGCATCGTCACTCTCTTCCAGCCTGGAGGCTTCCGTGGCATAACCGTCTCCTCTTTTACTGGCTTCTTCCGTCAGGTCGTGCTGCTGACCGGGCCGCTTCGGATCATTTGTAATCATGCTATTCTTTATGTCTTAATCCGCAAATCATTTGCCATATCCTGTTTTTACAAAAACACGTAACAACCCAGAATCAACGAATACTCAATATCTTCAATCCTTTAATGCAAAATCATGGATGTCAAGATCGAATCTTCCTGGAAAAAGGTATTGGCGGATGAGTTCAAAAAGCCTTATTTCAAGCAGATCACGGAACATTTGAAAACAGAGAAGGCACAAGGGAAAACGATCTATCCGCCCGGTCCCCTCATCTTCAATGCCTTTGAAAAGACACCCTTTTCCAAAGTCAAGGTGGTGCTGCTGGGCCAGGACCCTTATCATGGTCCCCGTCAGGCCATGGGGTTGAGTTTTTCCGTGCCCAAAGGCATACCGCCACCGCCCTCCCTGATCAATATCTTCAAGGAACTGCATGAGGATACAGGGGTATCGATTCCTCAGCATGGTGATCTGACCTCCTGGGCAGAACAGGGCGTATTGCTCCTCAACGCCTCGCTTACCGTACGGGCTGGAGAACCCATGAGCCATGCCAAGATCGGCTGGCACCTGTTCACCAACAGCGTGATCCATACAATCGGTACGGAAAAAGAAAACGTGGTGTTTTTACTCTGGGGTAAATTTGCCCAGGAGAAAGTGGAGCTGATCGATACAAAGAAACATCATATACTGAAAGCGGCACACCCATCTCCGCTGGCAGCGCACAATGGATTTTTCGGTTGCCGCCATTTTTCCAAAACGAACCAGTTCCTGATGAAGAAGGGCATCGACCCTATCGATTGGGCTTTGTAAACTGAGACTATGAAACTATTGAAAGAAGTGCTGGGCCGCCTCTTTGCCTTATGGGCTCTGCTGGTATTTGCGCTGTCGCTGCTGGTGGTTTTTATACCCATCTGGATCACGGGCTTCTGGAAAGAACCCAGGAAGACCATACTCGTTTTTAAGATCTTCAACGTATGGATGAAATTCTTTTTTGTCTTTGCCGGCGTCCGCCGTATCTATAAAGGCCGCCGTCATTTCAAAAAGGGGGAAGCGTATGTGGTGGTCTGCAATCATAATTCCTTTATGGATGTTCCCCTGACCAGTCCCGGCATACCCGGCGCCAATAAAACGATCGCCAAGATCGAAATGTCACGCATACCGGTATTCGGGATGATCTATAAGAGAGGTAGTGTGCTGGTGGACCGCAAGAGTGAGGAGAGCCGGAGGGGCAGCTATCTGCAAATGAAGCAGGTGCTGCAAATGGGCCTTCATATGTGCATTTACCCGGAAGGTACCCGCAACAAAACCAAAGAGCCCTTACAACGCTTTCATGACGGAGCCTTTCGCCTGGCCGTGGAAAGCGGCAAGGAGATCATTCCGGCCGTGATCTTTCATACTACCAAAGTGTTACCCACTCATAAAACCTTTTTCTTCTGGCCACGTCCTGTTGAAATGCATTTCCTGCCCCCGGTTGCATCACAGGGCCGTGCGGTTTCCGAGCTGAAAGAAGATGTATTTGAAAAAATGAAAGCCTATTATACATCGCATCAGTAAGAACTGAAGCTGCGTGTTCTGTTCACCCTGAGGTCCTGCAGAATTGTAGACTTGGGACTGATGGTGATATTGAAGTATTTATAGACGTTGATCGGCACAACACTCACTGACATCTGCCAGCAGTGCATATCGCGGGAAATGGACATGGTGAACTGGGTCAGCTGCTTGGTATCAAAATCAAAATACCCATTGGTGGTAAAGATCCATTTCGGCGTCAGGCTGAAGCTGTTGCTGAAAGAGATATTGGAATTCAGTTCTTTGGCATACCGCTTCACATCATACTTATAGACCCGGTTGTAGGTCAGGGAATAGCTGATATCGAAGGACCAGGGAATATTGAAGTCCACGAACTCGGCCGGGTTGCGGCGGATATAATCTTCCAGGCGGGCACGGTCATCTGCCAGCAGCGGATCGTTGAGATACCGGTTACTGACAGGGGCCGATGTGTTTGCCGTTTGCTTGGGATCGCGCGGTTTACTCTGAAAGCGGGTAGACAGGGCAATGCTGGCACTGGTAAGCGTTCCGAGGCTGAAGCGGTCGCCCTGCCATACATACTGATCTACGAGCACACCGGCCGTATCCTTATAAGGATTCAGGTTTCCCTGGGCGGTGAGACTTATCTTTTCAAACAAGGTGC
>DATAHC010000066.1:0-5921 GCA_036263415.1 Flavisolibacter sp. | reverse complement strand
CACCGTTCCTCCACTTCGATGTTCACATATACGTCATAGCCGCGCAGGCTTTTCAGCGAAACGATTACGCTGCGAAACAGTCCCGTGTTCATCAACTGCTGGCGCGCTCCGGCAAATTTGTCCACGATCTCGTTCAGCGGGTATTGCTCTTCGGTGGAAAAGGAAAGCTCGCGCAGAATGGTGGCGGGCTTGGTCTGCCGGTTACCGGTAATAATGATATCCTTGATGGTAAAGAGTGCGGTACTGTCGGCGGGTGTTTCAGCGGACGCTTCCGTGGAATAAATGACGGCGTCCGATCCCAGGTTCATTTGCGCACAGGCAGCCCTGGCCACCAGGCACAAAATACCCATACAAGCAAACCGCAGCAGAACGTTCATCGGTAACACATCATTTCAGTAGATACTACAAAATATGATACCTGATTGGAAAAAGGAGAAATATTTTACAGGAATGGCGGGCGGGAGGTCAGATCTTCAGGTAGTTCATGAGGTTATCAAAGTTCGTCCGAAGCTCATTTTCGTATAATTCTTCGCCGAAATAATACTTCACGTTATACTCATACCGCTGAAAGGTGCTGATAATATCCGAAACTTCCAGCTTACTCACCCGGATGGTTATCTGCGTAATGCCGCTTTCGGGATCCGTAAAGGTATTGAGTTGGGTAATTTGCGCATCATTTGATTCTACAATGCGGTTGATCTCGGTAAAGGAGTAATTCTTATTCTCCATTTCCAGCACGATCAGCGCTCCCGGCTCGTTCAGGCTCATGAAATTGGAGGCGTTGCGCAGCAGGTCGTTATAGGTAACGATGCCGAGTAATTGCTGTTCCTCCACTACCGGAACGATGCTTAGCTTATTGATCACGGCTGTCTGAATGGCTTTCAGAAAATGATCGTTGGCCTGTACCGAGGTCGTACCGTCCGTGATCTGCAGCTGGTTCATGGTGTTGTCTTCATCGCTCTGAAGCAGCTGCTCTTCGCTGATCACGCCGAGATAACTGTTCTCTTCTACAACGGGAAGATGCACCACATGATAATCGTTCATCAGTTGCAAGGCATGATAAACCGTATCCTCTTTATGGAGATAGGGAATCGAGTTCGATATGAGATCACGGGTTAACATAGTAAACGGTTTCTTTAAAGACAAACCTTGTCAGGCAACTGTTGCAGGTTCTCCCAGTTTTTTCAAAAATTTATCTAAGATCACATTGAACTCCTGGGGTCTTTCCATCATTGGCGCATGACCGCATTTGTCTATGAAATGCAACTCGCTGTTTGGTATCAGACGTTGAAATTCGCGTGCCACAAAGGGGGGTGTGATCGTGTCGTTGTTGCCCCAGATCAGCAGCGTTGGCTGCTTGATGGCGTTTAGCTCCTCGCCCAGGTTGTTCCGTATCGCACTTTTCGCCAGCGCAATGATCTTGATCACTTTCAGCCGGTTGCGGGTGATCTCGAACACTTCATCCACCAGTTCCTTGGTGGCCATCGCCGGATCATAGAACGTTACTTCCGTTTTCTTCTTGATGTATTCATAGTCGCCGCGTCTTGGATACGAATCACCCATGCCGTTCTCGAACAAACCGGAGCTGCCGGTAAGTATGAGCGACTTGATCCGCTCGGGATGCTTCAGCACATGCACCAGTCCCACATGGCCGCCTAAGGAATTACCGAGCAGGTGCACCTGGTTCAGATCGCGCAGTTCCAGGAATTTGTTCACATGCTTGGCCAGTCCGCCTACCGTTGTATGTAAGATATCGAGTTCGAATAAAGGCAGCATCGGGACCACTACCTTATAATTCTGACGAAAATATTCGATGAGGTCTTTGAAATTACTCAATGCACCAAACAATCCATGCAATAATACAAGGGGCTCACCTTCTCCTTCTTCTATGTATTTGAATTTACCCTGTTCCTTAATAGAATATTGCATCAGCTAAAGGTTCTAATTTTTGCTAAAATAATCGTTTTATTCAAAAGGCATGGTATGGTGCCTGCCTATTTCGGAAACAGTGCATCAGGTGCATGCTTAGTCCCCTGATCCTGATGGGATAACCCCTTAAAACAGGTTCCCTTTATGTGGAATGGAACCAATAAGCTTACCAAACTGGAATAAAGCGCATGAAATGCCCTCTGCAATGTTGTTTCTGATCCTGATTACAACAACTTGTCAGTGTGCATGCTGCGTGGCAACGGTATCGAAGAAATGCTCCAGTTCGGAAAACATGTTCTTGAAAAAAGGAAGAAGCACGCCCAGGAAACTGATCATTTTAGGCGCCAGCGGTTGAATAAAAGGATAGATCACGGAAGCTTGGGCGGTTTCTTCCCTGATCAGGTGCAGTTGAAGCGCATAAAAAAGCAGGATGCTGAATATAAAAAAATAGAGCACCAGGTACAGGACCACGCCGCCGATGCGGTTCAGCCATCCCAGCATCACTACTTTCAGCATGCCTTCAATTGCTTTCGCGCCCAGTCGTACCAACAGCACCACCAGCAGAAAAACAAGCGCAAAGGCCAGGAAGGGCAGCCATCGCTGGGAAACGCCGGTATGGGCTCCCAGGTATCCTGCGGCGAGGGCTGATAATTTCAGTGCGGCGGCCAGTCCTACAAAAAACGCCAGAAAAGAAAAAAGGGCTACCACCAGCCCATTGCGCAGTCCCTTGAACAAAGCAAAAACCACCAGGATCAACGCGATGATATCAATGATCATGAAGCGAGCAACTCTTTTACAGTAGCCGAAATGGTTTTTCCATCCGTGCGGCCCGCCAGCTTTTTCGTGGCCACGCCCATCACCTTGCCCATATCGGCGGGGGAGGAAGCGCCTGTTTCTGTAATGATCTGGCGCAGTTCGGCCTTCAGTTCGTCCACGCTCATCTGCTTCGGCAGGAACTTCTCGATGATCGCTATTTCTTCCTGCTCTTTCTGCGCCAGGTCGGCACGGCTTTGCTGGGTATAGATATCGAGGGAATCCTTCCGCTGCTTCATCATCTTCTGCAGCAGGCTGATTTCTTTTTCGGCATTGATCTCACCACCCGCGCCCGGTTCGGTCTTGGCTTTGATGATCTCGGCCTTGATGGCTCTTAATCCTCTGAGGGTGGCTTCGTCTTTGGCTTTCATGGCATCTTTCATTTCTGCCATGATCTTTTGTTCCAGGTTCATATCCTTGTAATTTAGCGCGTTCTTATTGTTGCTCCAGTTTATTTTCCCGTAGCTGCTTTTGGCGGAACTTCTCATAGAAGTCCGTTGCGAATTTACGCATATCGGCAACGAGCTCGGCTTCGCGTGTGGCCCTTTCAAAGGTATCGGACATGGTCATAAAGGTCTGGTAATAAAAATCGGCCATTTCATCTACCATCATTTTCTGTGTCCACAGGTCTATCCGCAATGCCGTTTTATCGGCGGCGTCCCACAGGGAGAGCATAAAGGCCCTGGCTTCCTGCGGACGTTCCATGGTGCTGTCCGTTGCCTTCCACTGAATGCTGCTGGGAACCCGGTTCTCATCCAGTTCCACATCGATCACTATACTTGATTTCGCCATTGTCTTGTTTTGAGCCGCGAAGGTAGGTGGATTTATAAAAACGGCACCGGTTCAGCGCAGCCCTTCCAGCATCGAGGTCAATCCTTCCCAGAGCAGGTCCGCCGTGCGCTTCCAGGTATAAAGGGCAGCTCTTTCGCGTCCGGATGCGATCAGCTGCGCCCTCCGGTTCTCGTCCTTGTAGATGAGCATCAGTTTTTCAGCCATGTCGGCCGGGGAAGCCGCATCGAAATAAAGGGCTGCCTCGCCACCGATCTCTTCCATGGCCGAATGGGCAGAGGTCAGGGCTGGTATACCGCATTTCATGGCCTCGATCACGGGTACGCCAAAACCTTCAAACAGGGAGGGATAGACCAGGGCATAGGCCGAGGCCATCAACCCTGCCAGCTCCGCTTCAGGCAGGTAGCCCGTAAGTACCACGTCTTCCCGGTATTTATAGGTTTTCAGCAAGTCCAGGAACGCATCGTTCTTCCAGGCCAGCCTTCCGGCCAGTACCAGCTTCATTTCCGATTTCTGCCGCTTTTTAAAGATGGAGAAGGCTTTGAGCAGTGCTACCAGGTTTTTGCGGGGCTGCAGGGCGCCGGCATAGATAAAATAGGGTTTCCCGCCGGTATAGGCGGACCGTATCGCTTCCTGCGCCTCATGGTCCAGCGGACGGAATACGTCCTTCACCCCGTTATATACCACATCGATCCGGGCCGGGTCGGTATGATACAGCCGGCAGATATCCGCCCGGGAAAACTCGGAGACGGTTGCCACCCTCCGGGCTTTTTTGATAAAGCGTTTCTGATAGTATTTATAGAACAGATAATGGCTCCTTTTGTACGCTTCGGGCTGGTGCAGAAAACCCAGGTCATGCACCACCAGGTATTGCGGCACGCGCGTGGTAAGCGAGGCAAAGCCATCGGGGGACAAAAACACGGAGGCTTTTATCTTTTTCAGGGCCCGGGCCACCTTGATATCATACCAGTATTTCCATAACACCGGATGCCGGGCCGGCGGAGGTACGATAAGGGGGATTACATTTTCGGAAAACCGGTAGGTTTCGGGATAGGGCCGGTCGAACAGGAAGTAGAATTGGTGTTCCGGGTGGTCCCGGGTCAGTTGCTTCAGCACTTCCCTGATAAAATAGCCATAGCCTTCCAGCTCGTCTTTCATCAGGTATCTGGTATTCACCGCAATATTCATGGCGCTCAAAACTAAACCGATTCGCTCAGAATACGGTTTTGGCACCATTATTTCAGTTTCAACAGTATAGCTCTTTCGAACCGGAGCGCTGGTCGTTGCTAACCTTTGAACAGGATCGAACGGAAACTACCGACCGATTGGTTAATTTTTTCTCCAATCGGAAAGGGGATTGTTGTGAATTCTCAACAAATTCGCCTCAAAACCGGCTGAATCAGCTGTTTTTAAAGCGGATGCCGAATTGGTATCATGTTTGTGATGACTACATCAATAAGTTATTCGCTTCACCCTTAACCATTTACAACTTATTATAAACGACCTCTTAGGTGGAAGAGGATGGTGGCTTGTAAAAGGGGCCTTGGTTCGGGGCCCCTTTCTTTATTTCAGTACCTGCTTGTTCCAGTCATCCATTTTACGTTCCAGCACATCCAGCGGCATCACCCCGTCTTTCAACAGTTCATCGTGAAAAGCAGACAGGCTGAATTTTGAGCCTTGTGCCTTACTGTATTTTTCCCGCAGCTCCCGGATCTTCAGGGCTCCTATCTTGTACGATAAGGCCTGTGCCGGAATGGCCATATACCGCTCGATCTCGGCGGTGGCGCCTTCCTGGCTGATGGCTTCATTACTCGTCATGTAGCGGATCGCTTCTTCCCGTGTCATCCCTTTCGTATGCATGCCTACATCCACCACCAGGCGGATGGCCCGGTGGATCTCATCGCCCAGGGCACCCATATATTGATAGGGATCTGTATATAGTCCCAGCTCTTTTCCCAACGATTCGCAATACAGCGCCCAGCCTTCTCCGTAGGCCCCGTACCACGCAAAGCGGCGGAACTTCGGAAGGCTTTCGTTCTCCTGCTGAAGCGACACCTGGTAGTGATGCCCGGGAATGGCCTCATGCAGGAACAGGGATTCCATACCGGAAGTCGTATTGAATGTAGTGGCGTCCAGGATGGGTACATAAAAAATGCCCGGCCGGCTGCCATCGGCCGTACCCTGCTGGTATTCGGCACTGGCGGAAGCGGCGCGGAACGCTTCGGTCTGCCGGATCTCGAACCGCGTTTTAGGCGTGCGGCCAAACATCTTCTTCAGGTTCGGTTCCATCCGCTGGTGGATCGCGTGAAAAGCATCCAGTACCTCCTGGGGTGTTTTGTAAGGCATGAACTGCTTCCCGGTCTTCATGTATTCAAAGAATGCGGTCAGGT
>DATAHC010000065.1:0-4210 GCA_036263415.1 Flavisolibacter sp. | reverse complement strand
ATATGATAAGCAGGTCTCCAAACAATCGGATGACCGTACGATCCTGGGACGCACAGAATATATAATCAATGAATGGAAGGGGTTCGTTACCGGTAATGTGCTGTATGAACTGGGAACAGGGCAGGAGCAGCGAAGGGATTTTGCCTATGTGGAAGTACCTGCCGGGCAGGGACAGTATACCTGGAACGATTATGACTCCAATGGCATCCAAACCCTGAATGAGTTTGAGATTGCTATTTTCCAAGATCAGGCAAAATTCATCCGTGTATTTGTACCTACCAATCAGTTTGTAAAAGCGAATTATACGACCCTCAACTACAGCCTTTCGCTGAATCCGAAAGCGGTGATCAAGGAAACGGAATCCGGAAAATTCAGACGGTTCCTGGCTCGTTTCAATGCACAGACATCCATGCAGAAATCGAAGAAGTCCATTGCCAAAGGTGATTTCGAATTCAATCCCTTCCGGCTTGATCTTCAGGATACCGCCCTGCTTACGCTGAATACTTCGTTTCTCAATACCGTGTCCTTTAACCGGTTCTCCAATAAATGGGGATTGGATCTTAGCAGTCTTCAGAATGATGGAAAGGCCCTGCTTACCTATGGCTATGAGAGCCGCAAAATCATTGACTGGATCGGAAAGATCCGCTGGAACCCCGGAACGTCCATCACACTGGATCTGAATGGACGCAAGGGCAGGAACTCGCTGTTCACTTCTGCTGCGAATTTCTCCAACCGGAATTACGACCTGGATACCCGCAATGTAGAGCCCCGCATTTCTTTTATCCGGGGTACGGTTTTCAGGATCCAGACCAGCTATAAATACGAAAGCAAAAAGAATAAGCCGGAATATGGCGGAGAGACGTCCTATTCCAATTCCATCAATGTGGAAACGAAATACAATGTACTTCAGAACAGTTCCATCAATGCTCGGTTTACGTTCAACCAGATCCGCTTCAACTCGCCTTCCGGCAATACCGCCAATACCACTGTTGGTTACATAATGCTTGATGGCTTATTGCCCGGAAGCAATTATCTGTGGTCTGTTGATTTCACCAAAAGGTTGTTGAATAATGTGGAACTGAATTTTCAGTATGAAGGCCGGAAGCCCGGGGAGGCAAGGACGGTGCATGTGGGGCGTGCCGCCATCAGAGCCTTATTCTAAAAGATCCAGAACAGCCACATTCCAAAACTGAGAAGAATACCCAGCCAGGGATAAAAACAGGCTGCGAGGGTTACGAGGCAATTAAATGCCAATCCCAGGTTTTCATTCCTTGTCATTTTCCGTATCTCGCTTTCACTGATAGAAGGAAGCAATAAATTCCGCTTTCGGGACGCGGCATGCCATAGCAGCTTAAAGGCAATACTGACCAGTACGAAGTAACCTGTATAGAAGACGGCCGCCATTTTGAAAGCGCCCGTAAGAATATGCAATCCGAGGGTTCGCGTTGGAAAAGGAGCCAGCGCTACCAGTAATAGCAGAAAGCCGTTGCTCAGGTGAACTGCTTTATCGGTATCCCTCAGCTTTTTAAAGAGCTCATGATGCCCCATCCAGGCCAGCAGCACACTGATAAAGCTCATTAAGTAGGTGAGGTATTTGGGCCAGAGGGAAAAAAGAGAATGCGCCAGTGAGGCATCGGTGGCAGCGGCGTGCGCTTCGACCGAAATCTCTATGGCCAGCAGGGTGATGGCTACACCGAAAATGCCATCACTGAAGGCCTCAATCCGGGCGGTTTCTTTCAGTTGGTTTGTTTCTGCAGACATAAGCGTCAGATGACGCTGCAAGATGCCGTAGTCTATCCAATCAAAATGTAATCTGCATTACAGTATACTAAACATTGAAGCGGAAATGCATCACATCACCATCTTTCACCAGGTATTCCTTTCCTTCAATCCGCAATCTTCCGTTATCTCTGGCTGCCGCTTCAGAACCGTATTTCACGAAATCTTCGTAGCTGATCACTTCCGCCTTGATAAAACCCTTCTCAAAGTCCGTATGAATAACACTGGCCGCCTGTGGCGCTTTCCAGCCTTCCTGAATGGTCCAGGCTCTGACCTCCTGCACGCCTGCCGTAAAGTAGGTCTGCAGGTTCAGCAGTTTATAGGCCGACTGGATCAGGCGATTCAACGCCGGCTCTTTCATGCCATATTCGTCCATAAACAGCTGCTTGTCATCCGGATCTTCCAGCTCCGTGATCTGAGCTTCTATCGAATTGTTCATGATAATGACCTGGGCATTCTCATTCTTTACAGCTTCTTTCAGCAGATCGGAGTATTTGTTACCGGTATGCATGGACGCTTCGTCTACATTCGCCACATACATAACGGGTTTGGCAGTCAGCAGGAACAGATCGGCAATCGCCGTCCGTTCTTCTTTTGACAGATCCAGTTCCCGGATATTCTTACCCTGTTCCAGGTGTTGCTGACAGCGCTGCAGCACCTCCAGTTCGGCCTTTGCCTTAGGATCGGTCTTCGCCAGTTTCTCCGCACGGCTGGCTTTCTTTTCAATGCTTTCCAAATCTTTTAATTGCAGCTCCGTATCTATGATCTCCTTATCGCTGATGGGATTAATGGCACCTTCGTCACGGAGGATATTCTCATCCTCGAAACAGCGGATGACGTGAATGATGGCATCGACCTCACGGATATTTCCAAGGAATTTATTGCCCAGCCCTTCCCCTTTGCTGGCACCACGTACCAGTCCGGCAATGTCAACGATCTCGATCTGCGTAGGAACAATGCGGTTTGGCACCACCAGTTCTGCCAGTTTGGTCAGCCTTTCGTCCGGTACGTCTACCAGACCCACATTCGGATCAATGGTACAGAAACGATAATTGCTGGCCTGGGCCTTTGCACTGTTGCTGACGGCGTTGAACAAGGTTGATTTGCCAACATTCGGTAATCCTACGATGCCTGCTTGTAAAGCCATATGAAATACTGGTTTGAGACCCGTGCCGAACAAAAGTATCATTAGATGCTGTGTCCGTACAGGGGTCTGTATTTGGGGCGCAAAGATAAGAAGATGCGCCGGGCTATTTCAAAATGAAACGTTTAACTTCAAACCCAAAATTTCCTTCATGGCGCTAAGCAGGATCTGGTCGGCTTTTATCATTATAGCAATTCTGGTGGCTTCTTTCCGTATGGCCGGTACTTCCGGCACCCAGCTTTACAGCGCTATGGTTACTGGCAAAAGCGGAGATACGATCAGGCTTAGGACGGCAGAAGCCGGCAGCCTGGCGCCAGCGCGCCTCCGGGAGCTTGATTCCTTAAAATCTTTAAAAGAAGGAAGCAGTACGATCGTTCGCTCGGCAGACGGAAATGTACAGTACGTTCAGGTTCAGAACGCCGATGGCATCATTGAGACCTGCAAAACAGCTGTTACCATCAGTATCGGCCTCATTGGGATCATGGCCTTGTTCATGGGCTTCATGAGCATTGCGGAAAAAGCAGGTGGCATTCGATTCCTATCCCGGATCATTGGTCCCTTCTTTTCCAGGCTCTTCCCTGAACTCCCTAAAGGCCATCCCGCCATGGGACATATGCTGATGAACTTTTCCGCCAACCTGCTGGGCCTGGATAATGCAGCTACACCATTTGGCATCAAGGCTATGGAAAGCCTGCAGGAGATCAATCCCCATAAGGAAAGAGCTTCCAATGCACAGGTCATGTTCCTTTGCCTGCATGCGGCCGGACTTACGCTGATACCGGTTGGTATCATCGCGGTTCGTGCATCTGTGAGGCCGGCTGCTGCCGACCCCACCGATATTTTTATTCCCTGTATGATCGCCACCTTTGTAGCGACGCTAGCGGCCATGCTCATGGTGTCCATCAAACAGAAGATCAATATATTCCAACCGGTGATCCTGGCCTGGATCGGAGGGATCTCAGCCCTGATCGCTTTATTGGTATACTACCTTACGCGCCTGCGGGCCGAAGACGTCCAGGGCTTTTCAGCTTTCTGGAGCAATGCCATCATCCTGTTTATCTTTCTGTTGATCATTATCGGAGGCTTGTTTAAAAAGATCGACATCTTCGATGCCTTTATAGAGGGTGCCAAAGGCGGCTTTGAAACGGCGGTACGCATTATTCCCTACCTGGTCGGTATGCTGGTAGCCGTTTCCATGCTGCGCACCAGCGGCACTTTCGATACCGTCATTCTCGGGTTGAAACATTTCTTTGCCGCCTTGGGTGCAGATACCCGTTTTGTAGATGG
>DATAHC010000064.1:0-3599 GCA_036263415.1 Flavisolibacter sp. | reverse complement strand
AGTTGCTTCCGGAACCGCTGTTCATATTGGAATTGCTGTTGGTATTCATGTTGGAATTACTTCCGCTATTCATATTCATGCCGTTGTTAGCGTCCATGATCACTTCATCCTTACGGAACGGATCTGCTACCATGCTGCCGTCTTCTGCGATCCAGCTGCTTTTCACCTGTCCGTTCTCGATCGTACGCACCTGGTAGATATTGGTACTGTCAGAGCTTTTGATCGTAGTAACATCATAAATGGCAGGACCGTACTGGCTGCTCAGTTTATTGATGATATCATCCGGTACATAAGATTGTGTAACGGGTAAGGCTACGGTGAAGTTGTCGCCTCTGTCGTTATACATTACATGAGAATACCGTCCGTTGGTATTATAGGAGGCGCGGTACCAGTCCCCGTTTTGCATCCACATTACATTGGAACCGGCTGCCGGATAATCTCTTGTAAAATAGCCCTGGATGTTCTGCGGTACATTGGCTGAGGTAAGGCCGTAAGCATTATAAGCCCCGGTGGTACTCATGGTTCCGTTGCTCATGCTGTCTTTGTTCCAGGAAGAGCTATTGTTGTTCATGTGGCTGTTGGTTCCATTGTTCATACTGCCATTGGTAGTCGTATTCATGGAACTGGTGGTGTCACCGGTCGAGCGGGAAGTGGTATCCTGTGCAAAAACGGCACAGCTGCTTCCCAGGATGAGCATTGATAAAATTGTCTTTTTCATTTTCCTTTTTTTTTTGAGGTTAGCACTAGTCATGCGACCATGGTATTGCAACTTGCATGCCCACCTGCCCTCAGCCCCAACTTTTTACACATAGTAAAAACCAAGCAGGCTTAGCCTTGGGCTTGGTGCAACGTTATCAGACATTCACATGTCAACCATCAAAACCTATACATGAAACCGGTTATACTATATGGTTTGATTATGCTAACGGCTTGTCATAAAGCGGCTCCGATCGAGGAAAAGGAATATGTTTCAATGACCTATAATCAAACGCAATGCGCCGATCCATGGCCCTATGGGACAACAGAAAGCTCTACGCTTCAAAATGTTGCGAAGTTCCTGGATATGCAGGGGCTCTACAGAGCAGGACTTTCCATGAAGGCGGAGATTCCGCCTGCCGCCTGCCTGGCTTGTTCCTGCCCTACCGGCAAAGTGATCGAGGTAAATACCCTCAACAGTTCCTTACTGAAAGAAAAGTATAACAAGCTGGGTTTTTAGCGAACTGTGATCAGATATCCAGCGGACCGGCATAGTTCCAAAGGCCCAGGCTGCCTTTTACAGGTATGGGAGTTCTGAACACAAGGGGATTCTCCAGGATCCAGGCAAAGCGCCCCTCTTCGTAGTGCCCGAAAGCCCGCTCTTCCAGCGTCACCTGTTCAATAGCCCTGCCGGTTAAAAAAGAAGCATCCATTCGTATTACATCGGATAGATAAACCTGCCCGATGAGGGCGCTGTAGGTCAGCTGATTTGGATGCTGGAAATACCGGGAAAAAGGTTCCTGTTGCAGCAGTGCCTGTCCCGCTTTACGGGTGCTGGCATGGATGAGTAACTCACCCCGGTATGGGGTACTCCACGATCGGGTCTCGATCGTTTTCACTCCCATCACCACCAGGCTGGCCCAGGGCTGCAACAGGCTTAAGGCCTTCATACAGGTTCTTTGAAAGTGATCAGAAAGCTTTATCTCCCCATACGTTGTCTTTGGTATTGGCATCCACGTAGATGCCTCCGTTCAGCTCAACCGATTGAATCGTTTTTTTCGTGGGCAGGGCAATGGTCGCGGTTTTCTGGTTGGCCATCCAAACGGCTGGACTCTGGTGTACACTGTCTTTTGAACCATCCTTATAATGGATTACCACATCGAAAGGCGCTGCCATGCCACCCGTATTCTTTACCTGGAGGGAATAACCCGTAGACGTTTTTGTTACGCTTTGGATACCAAGGTCAATATAATAGTTGGAGAAGAACCAGTTATTCCAGAACCAGTTCAGGTTTTTTCCGGATCCGGCATTGATGCTGTTGAAGAAGTCCCAGGGAAGCGGATGCTTGCCGTTCCAGCGGCTCATATATTCATGCAGCGCTTTTTTGAACAGAGCATCACCCAGTATTTCTTTTACGGCCAGGTAGCCCAGTGAGGGCTTACCGTATTGGTTATTGCCGAGACCCCCTCCATTGAGGTTCGGGCCGGGTGTTATGATCGGAAGGTCTTCATCCTGCGCAACGTCACTGATCCACTGGTTCACCCGGAACTGGCGGTAGAATTCATCTGCCTGTTCCCTGCCCAGCGTTTCCCGGTTCCGCAGCAATTCGAAGGTGGTAGCCCATCCCTCGTCCATAAAACCATAGCGTGTTTCATTGATGCCCATATAAAACGGCATATAAGTATGCGCAATCTCATGTTCGGCTACAAAGCGCGAGAAGGTGGTATCGCCATACGTTTCATCATTCGCCATCATGGGGTATTCCATACCGGCATATCCCTGAAATACCGTTGTCTTTTCATAAGGATACGGAATGCCGGGCCAGTTTGCGGACAGCCACTCCAGGCCTCTTTTGGCAAATCCGGCCACATAGTGGTAATCCGATGCCGTATCATTATAGGCGGCTTGTGCCGATGCTCTTCTTTTGGTTATTGGGTCGACCAGGGCGCTGGTACCATCCCACACAAAATGGTCGCTGATACCGAAAGCGGCATCCGGAACATTCGATGCCCGGAACTGCCAGGTATTCATGGCATTTTGTGCGGTTACCTTTTTACCTGCCAGGTCAGCGGCCGTAACAATATTCACGATCGCATCGCTGGTAAGGGATTGCTGATAGCGGCTATTGATCTCCGGTGCCAGCACGGCTGCAGGGTTCAGCAGTGTTCCCGTGCCCCAGACAATATAGTTTTTCGGCACCTGCACATTTACTGTATAGTCATTGAAATCGTTATAGAACTCCAGTGCATCGTTGAAGGTGGTGAAGTCCCATCCCTGGTAATCGTCATACACCGCAACGCGGGGGTAGAAATAGGCCAGGAAGTAAGTGGTGGAGTCGATCATGCCTTCCCGGTTACTAAGCAGCGACACATCGTAATGCCATTTAATGACCAGCTGAACGGAGTCTTTCGGCAACAGCGCCTTCGGCAGGCGCACCGGTACGCTGGTAAAATAATTCGGGTTATCACCACCTTTCGAGGTCTGTCCGTTCACCACGAACGAATCGATATGGATTCCCGAGGTCAGGTAATCTTCCGAAACACCGGAAAGTCTTGGCGCGCCGGGTTTATGGATGTTCAGGATCATTTTGAACACCAGGTTCTTCAGGGTGTCCGGACTGTTATTGATATAGCTGATGCTTTCCAGTCCCTGAATAGTTCGGGAAGGTGGCGCAGCGGTGATATTGATAGTGTACCGGCCTCGGTTCTGCCAGTAGTTCTTACCGGGCTTACCGTCCAGCGAACGGGTGCCTTTATCGAAAGCTTTACGGATATCGCGGGGCATATACAGGTCCTGGGCCTGAGCAATGGTGGCCGACAGGATCACTAATAAAACGAGTCTGAATTTCATCTTATGGCATCTTTAGAATGGGAAGGTAGAGATTATTGAAGAACGGCAGGAAC
>DATAHC010000063.1:0-12009 GCA_036263415.1 Flavisolibacter sp. | reverse complement strand
CCAACAATGGCTTCCAGAATATCATTCAGCGTGATCATACCCTGCAAGCTGCCATATTCGTCCACGATGAAGCAGGAATGCAGCTTCGATTCCTTGAATTTCTCCATTACCTGGTAAGCGGTATTGTTTTCCGGCACGAACAGCGCCGGCTTCATCAGGTCTTTGAATAAGGTGAAATCGTCCGTTATATAGAGGTCCTTGATCGAAACGACCCCTTTGATGTTGTCGATCTCGCTGTCACAGATAGGATAAATGCTATGCGGCTCTGCTATGATCTTTTCCCGGATCTTGTCTTCCGTATCGTTGATATCGAACCAGATGATATCGCTTCGGTGCGTCATCAGTGAGGTGATGTTCCGGTCCCCCAGATGAAAGATCCGCTCGATCATTTCCTTTTCTTCCTCTTCAATGGTGCCGCTTTCCGTTCCTTCCGATATAATGGCCTTGATCTCATCTTCCGTTACGGTATCGTCTTTTGTCTTTTTAATATTGAACAGGGTAAAGAAGAGGTTGCTGGTTTTGTTCAGCAGCCAAACGATAGGGTGGGTGGCCTTGGCAAAGCCATACATGATCGGCGCCACTACCTTGGCGATCTTCTCCGCATTCAGCAAACCGATACGCTTAGGGATGAGCTCGCCGAAAACAATGGACAGAAATGTGACGATGATAACTACGATCGTGGTAGCAATAGTGCCGGCGTAGGGGCGCAGCATGTCAACTTTTTCTATCGAAGGCTTCAGGTAATCGCCAAAACGCTCCCCTGAGTACACACCCGTTAAGATGGCAATGAGGGTAATACCGATCTGCGCTGCCGACAGGAACAATTCCGGGTTATTGGAAAGCCGTAGGGCCGTGCCGGCTTTTTTGTCCCCTTTTTCCGACATAGTCTCCAGTCTGGCCTTCCGGGCCGAAACCAGTGCTATTTCGGACATTACAAAAAGAGCATTGAGGAGAATTAAACCTAACAGTATAAAGATTTCCATCGATTATTCTTGATTAACCTTATTGAAGCCACCCCATTTCTTTATGTAAATCCTTGAGGTCAAAAGTCCTGCCAGTACGCCGATCAGGGCGCCACCGAGGATATCTGTAGGATAATGAACCCCTACGTACAACTGGGCATAAACGATCAGGAAAGCCCAGAGATATACGAGATAGATCCATTTTCCGGCTACCGGATATAAGGTAATGGCTGCAAATGTAGCCAACCCAAAATGATTCGCCGCATGCGAGGAAGTGAAACTTGAGCTTTGGGGACAGTAGGAGGCCAGAACACGTATGGTGCCGATCAGGTCCGGATCATTGCAGGGGCGCAGGCGGATGATCCAGTTTTTGATCAGATGGCTGCTGATCATATCGGTCATGGCCACCGTGCAAACGGCCAGCAGAATATACCAGCCGCTCTTTCTAACATTATAAAGAGCAAACAGAAAGAAAAACAGGTACAGGGGGATCCAGAAATTGGAATTCCTCACCAGCGGCATCAGGATATCAAAGAAACCATTCTGCCATTTATTGTTGATCAGATTAAAAACATACTTGTCCGCGTCCGTTATCACCTTCAAAATCTTAAGCCGTAAAAGTAATTAATTAAATTTGAGGCTTTCTCATCTGTTCAATATGTCCAAAATACCCCGGCTTTTAAAGTGGATCGGAACGGTTCTTCTGCTGTTCTTTGTATTGCTCACCGTTTTCCGCTTTGTATTTTACTGGGTATACAAACCTGCCGCCTATACTTTTCCGGGAGAAGCTTTCCTCATGGGCCTTCGGTTAGACCTTCGTGTGATCTGTGTAATAGGATTGCTGATGCTGCTGCTCTGTGCGCTTCCTTTTCTGAACCCTTTCCGAAAGCCGGGAGCCCGTCGTTTCTGGTCGGTTTTCCTGTCCCTTTTATTTTTCCTCCTCCTGTTTTTCTATATCGTCGACTTCTTTCATTACGATTACCTGCATCAGCGCCTGAATGCTTCGGTACTCAACTACCTTCAGGATGCCGGTATTTCCATGAATATGGTGTGGCAGACCTACCCGGTGCTGCGTGCCCTTTTGTTGATCATTTTACTGGTAGCTGCTGCTGCATTTCTGTTCGGCCGCCTGGTGCGGGGCTTTCAGCGACAGGAACGGAAGCGGATCAGAAGGGGCGGCTTATGGACCGTTCCGTTTGTATTGCTGCTGCTGGCCGGCGCCTGGGGCAGCCTGGGTCAGTTTGCGCTGCGCTGGAGCGATGTATTCACTCTAAAAGATGCCTTCAAGGCGCAACTGGCTCTGAATCCGGTACAAAGCTTCTTCAGTACGCTCTCCTTTAAGAATGCCACCTTTGATGAAAAAAAGGCCAGGGCAGCGTATCCACTGATGTCGGATTACCTGGGCGTTCGCCAGCAGGATAGTTCCGGTCTGAATTATACCCGGACCCTGACACCACAGCCAGGCTTGCTGCCTGCCAGAACGCGACCCAATATCGTGCTGGTGATCTGCGAAAGCTTCAGCGCCTACAAAAGCAGCATGTGGGGAAATCCGCTGAACCCGACACCCTTTTTCAATTCCCTATGCAGTAAGGGTATTTTTTTCGATCACTGCTTCACACCCAGTTATGGAACAGCCCGCGGCATCTGGGCAGCCATCACCGGAATACCAGATGTGGAATCGCCTACCACGGCCAGCCGTAATCCAGCCATTGTGGACCAGAACACCCTCATCAATGCCTTCCAGGGATATGATAAATTTTATTTCCTGGGCGGCAGTGCGAGCTGGGCTAATATCAGGGGCCTGCTGAAATACAACATAGATGGACTGAAACTGTATGAACAGGATGACTATAACGCTGCCAGGATCGATGTATGGGGCGTGAGTGACAAGAATCTCTTCCTGGAGGCTAATAAAATCCTGGGACAGCAGCAGAAGCCTTTTTTTGCGGTTATACAAACTGCCGATAACCATCGTCCCTATACCATACCCGAGGAAGACCTGACCGAATTTAAAAAGGTCCGCTTACCTGAAGACTCCCTGAAGAAATATGGATATTCCACCAATGATGAATTGAATGCGTTCCGGTATACCGATTTCGGCTATCAGAAATTTATAGAGGCCGCTCAAAAGCAGCCCTATTTCAGGAATACCATATTTGTCTTTGTCGGAGACCATGGCATCCGCGGTGATGCCGGCGCCATGTTTCCAAGAGCCTGGACCGATCAGGCACTGACCACGGTACATGTGCCTCTTCTTTTTTATTCGCCCCTGCTGCCGGCCCAGCGCCGGAGCAATGTGGTAAGTCAGCTGGATATCCTTCCTTCACTGGCAGGACTATCCGCCCTTCCCTTTACAAACACTACCATGGGCCGGAATCTTTTTGACAGTGCTTTGATGCAGGATCCTTTCCGGAGTTCCAGTGCGTTTATCATCGACCCGGATGAGAAAAAAATCGGGATGATCGGCGGGGATTATTACCTGCGTAAATTCATTCAGAAGCCTGGTATTGAACTGGTTTCGCTGAAAGATAACCAACCCGTAACCAAGGGCCCGCTTTACGACAGCCTGAAAACAAAGCTTTCGGCTTATTCCGATGCTTTTTATGAAACGGCGCGTTACCTTTTGTACCACAATAAAAAGAGCACCACCTCAGTTCAATAGAAAATACGACGGCACCATCTGCCGTTCAACATGTTTCACCGATAAAACTTTGAATCCCGCTGAAAAGGGGTTTGCTTTGTGGTCTTTTTAACATTAAAACTGCTCATCTTTCCATGATTGTACCGCTACGGTTGCCAAAAACATTGCAATGGGTGATGAATCTTCTGATCATCTTCCTGCTGCTGTTCACGCTCTACCGTTTCGTTACTTTCGTAGCCTTTAAGCCTGCAGGAGAGAAACTCAGCGATAATCTTTCTTCCTTTGCCCTGGGTCTCCGATTCGACCTCCGGTGGATCAGTATAGTCTTATTACCCATTGTAATGGCCAGCCTGGTTCCGGAGTTCTCGCCTTTTTATTCGGCACGAAATAAAAAGATCTGGACCTGGTACCTGGCGCTCGTCACCTTTTTCTTCTTTTTCTTTTTCGCAGCCGATTTTGGCTGTTTTTCCTATAACAAGACACGGCTCAATGCCAGTGCACTGAATTTTGCGGAAGATCCGGGCATATCTGCACAAATGCTGTGGCAATCATATCCAATCGTTTGGATGGTAATGGCCCTGATACTGGCGGTTTTACTGATCAGGAGAATGTTTCAGCGGCTGCATCGCCAGGTGGTTCTAAAAACCGATGGAAAGAAGATCCGGTATAACCGGAACTGGTTTCTGGGAACAGTTGTTCTTTTTGGCCTGCTGGCGTATGGGGGATTCAGCAGTCAGCCGTTGCGTTGGAAGGCGGCGTTCCGGTTCAACGACAGCTTTAAATCGTATCTGGCCCTGAATCCGCTTCAGAACTTTTTCACTACGCTGAAATTCCGTAAGCCGCAGTTCGATGCTACCAAGGCAAGGGCGTATGCTCCGTTGATGGCCTCGTGGATGCAGGTAGGTCAAACCAATGGTTCATTCACCCGTGTTGTAACACCGAGAGCCGGATCACTCAAAGGTAAACCGAATGTGGTGCTGGTATTATGCGAGTCGTTCAGTATGTATAAAAGCAGCCTGAGCGGTAACCCGATGAATACCACTCCCTTTCTGAAAACCATGAGCGATCAGGGAGTATTTTTCAACCGCTGCTTTACGCCTCATTTTTCAACGGCAAGGGGTTTGTTTGCTACCCTCACGGGGATACCGGATGTACAGCTTTCCAAATTTTCCACCCGGAATCCGGAAGCACTTCAGCAGCATACCATCATCAATGATTTTTCTGGTTATCAGAAACTCTATTTCCTGGGTGGCAGTGCCAGCTTCAATAATTTTGAAGGATTGGTTCGCAATATCAAAGAAGTGCGAATGATTACGGAAGGGCAGTTCCGCACCCGGCCCCTGAATGTTTGGGGTATCAGCGATAAGGATCTGTTTCAGGAAGCCAATTCCGTTTTCCGCGATCAGAAGCAGCCTTTTTTTGCCATCATACACACGGCAGATAATCATCGGCCTTTTACCATTCCGCAGGGCGATTCCGATTTTCATCAATTAACCCCAGGTCCTGATGAACTGAAGAAGAATGGCTTTGAGTCGGTAGAAGAATTCAATGCTTTCCGCTATTTCGATCATACGGTACAGCATTTTATGGCCGATGCCAGGAAAGAGTCCTATTTCAACAATACCGTATTTGTTTTTGTAGGGGATCATGGCGTTTCCGGAAATGCATCAGCCGTTTATCCTAAAGTCTGGACGGAGGAACGCCTTACCGATGAACATGTTCCCTTGTTATTTTATGCACCGGGCCTGCTGGCGCCTGAACAACGAAACGCTGTGGTGTCACAGATCGATGTACTGCCAACGATTGCGGGGTTAACCGGGCAAACCTATACTAATACTACCCTGGGCCGCGATGTGCTGGATCCTGCCACCCGAAATCATTATGCTTTTGTCATCCTTCACGATGAAGGCCGGATCGGGCTGATCACGGATGATTTCTACTTTACTAAAAACCTGAACTTCAGCAATGAGGAAGTGCATCCGCTGGGTCATGAGGTGTATTCCGAGGCTCGGAAAGATTCCATACGCAGAAAAATGTCTGACATTACTTCTGCTTATTATGAAACCGCGCGATGGATGCTGGTAAATAATAAAGAGAAGTACCGGTAAATTTATCCTCTTCGCTTCTTTTCTGCCAATACGATCATTCGGGGTGTTTTCCTTATATCATAGGGCTGCAATTCATAGTTACCGAATACCTCCGTCACTTGCATTTCCTGGAAGGAGAGCATGTCTGTAAAGTCGCCGAGGCTGAACTTGGCTACCTTCTCCGTATGTTCAAAAGGCTCCTTCAATGAGGGATCGCGGACAATTATCTTTTTGTAGAAATACCCTTCATCCTGCCAGCGGTGTATTTCATATTCCGTTTCAGCTATCTTTTTGTGTTCATTGTGCACCAGCCGGTCTTCTACAAAATGCACGTTCAGAAAATCAAACAGCAGCCGGCCTTCCGGCTTCAGGCTCTGGGCCACCGTACGAACGGCATCATCATGCTCCCTCCGGGTATTGAAATAACCGAAGGAGGTAAAAAAATTAAAAGCATAATCGAAATAGTTGACCCAGGAGGGTAGCCGCATATCATGCTGGAAGAAGTGCAGGTTTTCCTTCTCAAACTGTTTGGCGTACTGGATACTGTCGAAGGAGAGATCGATGCCGGTTACATCATAGCCTTTGCTCGCCAGGAATTTGCTGTGGCGGCCTCTTCCGCAGGCCACATCGAGCATACGGGAGCCTGGAGGCGGTTGAAGATGCTCTACCAGACGGGTAATGAACAGCTGGGCTTCTTTTTCGTCGCGTTCAAAGTAAAGCTTGTGATAGAAAGGAGAATTAAACCAGTCTTTATACCATTCCTTTGCTGTCATTTCCGTTTTTTACAAAAGTAATGTCAATAGCGGCTCCACATGCAGGCGGCTGCGCCGAAAACCGTATTTTTGCAGCCCTTAAAACAGTTTCTGTGGCATTGATCAAAAGCATTTCAGGTATTCGTGGAACCATAGGCGGAAAGCCGGGTGAATCGTTAACAGCGTTGGATGTGGTGAAATTTACCGCTGCTTTTGGTACGATCATAGCCGAAACCAGAGCAGACAAAACGCAGCCTGCCCGTATCGTAGTTGGTCGGGATGGTCGCATTTCAGGCGAAATGGTAAGTCATCTGGTTATCAATACCTTACTCAGTCTGGGCATCGATGTGGTGGACCTCGGACTGTCTACCACGCCAACCGTTGAAATAGCCACGAAGAAGGAACAGGCATCCGGCGGTATCATTATCACGGCCAGTCATAACCCTAAAGAATGGAATGCTTTAAAGCTCCTGAACGGAGAAGGCGAATTTATTGACGCGACCGTAGGAGCCGAGGTGCTGACCCGCGCCCAAAGCGAAAGCATAACTTTTGCTCCGGTGGATAAACTGGGAAAGCTTACTACAAATAACACCTACCTGCAGCAGCATATCGATCTGGTTCTGGATTATCCGTTAGTGAATCAGAAGGCTATTGAGAAAAAGGAATTCAGGATCGTGGTCGATTGCATCAATTCCAGCGGTGCCCTGGTTGTACCCCAATTGCTGAAAGCCCTGGGGGTAGCCGAAGTGATCGTTATCAACGGTGAGGTAAACGGTAAATTTGCGCACAACCCCGAACCCCTTCCGGAGCACCTGACAGCACTGAGTGCAGAAGTGGTGAAGCAGAATGCGCACCTGGGTATTGCCGTGGATCCGGACGTTGACCGGCTTTGCTTTGTTAGCGAGGATGGCAGCATGTTCGGTGAAGAATATACGCTGGTAGCCGTAGCCGATTATATGCTGCAGCAAAAACAGGGCAACAGTGTCAGCAATATGAGCAGCACTAAAGCGCTGAAAGAGATTACCCAAAAGAACGGAGGAGCGTATTTCCCCTCAGCCGTGGGAGAGGTGAATGTGGTCAAGAAAATGAAGGAGGTGCAGGCCGTAATCGGTGGAGAAGGAAATGGAGGTATTATTGTTCCGGACTTTCATTATGGACGGGATGCGCTGATCGGTATTGCTTTATTCCTATCCCATTTTGCTTCCTTTAAAAAAGGCCTCAAATCTTTCCGGGGTAATTATCCTGATTATTTTATATCAAAGAATAAGATCGAACTGGAAAATGGCATAGATGTGAAAGCCATATTCGATAAGATTCGTAAAAAATATAAGAACAACCCGATCAATACAGAAGACGGCCTGAAGATCGAATTCGATTCAGATTGGGTACATCTGCGCACTTCGAATACGGAGCCTATTATTCGGATCTATGCGGAAAGCAATTTTGAAACAACCGCCAATAATATTGCCAAAAGGCTGATGCAGGACATTAAGGAATGCGCCAGCTAGCGCCTGAAACAGTGAAAAAAGGGCGGTGGTTTTTATTTACGGGAATGGAGGGTAAATTTGTTCCGGCGGAACACATCCGGCCTAATCTGCTAACACCCTGATACATTGTATTATGACCACTGAATCAATCATAGAGCAAGCACAAGCCAAAGCTGCCACAGCGGCACTCGCTGATCATCGCATTTATTTTGATAATGCGGCCACTACACCACTGGCGCCGGAGGTGCTGGAGGCGATGCTGCCCTATATGACCCAGTATTTTGGTAATCCCTCTTCGATCTATTCCTATGGCCGGGAGACCCGCCTTGCAATTGAGAATGCCCGGAAATCGGTAGCAAGGGTATTGGGCGTGAAGCCTGCCAATATCTTCTTTACCAGCGGTGGCACGGAGAGTAATAATACCGCCATTGCTGCATCGATCAGGGACCTCGGATGTACGCATATCATTACTTCACCGATTGAGCATCATGCTGTTTTACATACGGTAGAGCATTATGAAAAAGCAGCAGGAGTGGCTTTCAGTTTTGTAGCCCTGACCTCTGAAGGACATGTGGACTATAAGGATCTTGAAAAGCAGTTGCAGTCGTTATCAGAAAACGGGACCAAATGCCTGGTAAGCCTGATGCATGCCAATAATGAGATTGGTGTTTTGCTGGATATTAAAAAAGTAGGTGAGCTCTGTAGAACCTATGGTGCTATATTTCACTCGGACTGTGTGCAGACAGTCGGCCATTATCCGATCAATCTCAGTGAAATTCATGTTCATTTTATTTCTGCTGCCAGTCATAAATTCCATGGGCCTAAGGGGGTTGGCTTACTGTATGTTCATGAGGATATTAATATCCAGCCCTTTATCTATGGAGGCGGACAGGAACGTAATATGCGGGCAGGTACCGAGAATGTCTATGGCATTGTAGGTTTCGCCAAAGCACTGGAGATGGCCATGCAGGATCATGATAAGGATCATGCCTATATCGATGACCTGAAGCATTATATGGCTGACCGGTTGAAAGAAGCCATTCCCGGAGTCAGCTTCAATTGCGGTCCGAATTCACTGTATACGGTATTAAGCGCCTGTTTTCCCAAAACAGAAAAGTCGGAGTTCCTCTTAATGAACCTGGATATCAATAACATCTGCGCTTCCGGCGGAAGTGCCTGCAGTAGTGGCGCGGATGCCGGTTCTCATGTAATGAAAGCACTGAACAGAACAGAGAATACCGTTACGGTTCGGTTTTCCTTTAGTCGCTATAACACCAAAAAGGAAGTGGATCAGGTGGTGGAGAAGCTGAAGGAATTGCTGTAATATCCAGTCTGGCCAAACACGAGCGGACAACCAAAAGAACCATACTGCGTATTTAGGGATATGCACGGTGCCACCTATGCCAAGCCCTGTTGGCTGCTTCTTTTACCACTGTTTTTCGTTTTTCACGGATATACGGCTCATTATGAATCCGTAACAGCAGCAGACGCGCTGTGGCTATGTGTTTTTTATGCCGGCGTTATGTTACTGCTTTCACTTGTTTTTCTGCCCTTTTATAAGAACGGGCATAAAGCGTTACTGGCTGCCTTTGGAGTCCTTTGCGTGCAGTTCTTTTTCGGAGCTTTGCAGGATTTTCTGAGAGCGCGCATCCTTACCAGTTGGTTGGGTCGCTACAGCCTGTTGGTCCCTGTACTCTCCATCCTTTTATTGACCTGGCTGTTATGGCTGCGTCGCACCAGGCTGACCTTTATTCGCCTTACGGCGTACCTCAATCTGGTGTTATTTCTATGGATGGCCCTGGATGCAGGTCTTTTCCTGGGTCGACTAAAGCCCGAAAAAACAAAGACCGTTGCTGACCTTTTGCCACTGAAAACACCGGGAAGGCCCCCGGATGTATACCTGGTAATTCTCGATGAGTATACCGGATCGAATACTCTTAAGGAGGTATTTGGATTTGATAATGGTCTTTTTGAAAAGGGCCTGTGGGACAGAGGTTTCCATATAATGAAGAACAGCCGGAGCAATTATAATTATACGCCTTACTCCATTGCCTCGCTGCTTCAGATGAACTACCTGAAGCTAAACTTTGCTACCCGGAATCCGGGAAACATCGATGCCTGTTATGAATGGATCCGCAATAGTCCCGTGATCGCCTCCATGGTGCATTCCGGGTATCATTTTTACAATTATTCCATTTTTGATATCCAGCACCAGCCTGCTTTTATGAGGGATGGATTCCTTCCTTATGGCTCTGAATGGATCACCCGGCAAACCTTTACCAGCCGGCTGCAGCGTGACATCCGATTCGACCTGGCAACCGGACAAATGAACTGGATTACCGGCCTTAAAAAGATTACCTATGAACACCTGACAAACAATCAATTCATTCTGGAACAGGCACCCAAAGCCGGCCAGGAGGATCTGCAACCGAAACTGGTGTATCTACACCTGATGCTGCCGCATTATCCTTATTTTTTCGATCATAACGGCCGGCCCTATCCGTTTGCATCGCTGGTAAATGGCGGTGAAAGGAACCGGCAGCACTATATAGAATACCTGCAATACGGCAATCGGAAGATCCTCGAATTGATTGACCAGATACGGAAAGCTCATAAACAGCCTCCTATTATGCTGATCATGGGCGATCATGGTTTCCGGCATTTTGACAGACCCCGTGACCACCAGTATTATTTCTCCAATTTCAGCGCGGTGTACCTGCCAACTGCCGATTACAGAGCCTTCTATGATGCCATTACGCCCGTAAATACTTTTCGGGCCTTGTTCAATAGTACCTATGGCACGCAGTTGCCGATGCTGAAGGACAGTTCGATCTACTTATGGGAGTAACGGGTCAGAGATAGCGAAGCGGATTGCGCCGCGCTGCCAAAATATACCGCTTCATATTCATCCAGAAAGCCATGACCATATAAACAATAATAGGAGAGCCGGCGGTTAAAAAGGAGATGTAAATAAACCACATACGGATCCGCGCCGTGGCAATACCAAGCCGGTCGCCGATGGCAGCACATACGCCAAATGCTTGCCATTCAATGAATTCTTTGATCCGTTTCATACTGCTAATTTAAATTTTTTTGGGAAAAACCCACGAATCCATTAAAGGAAACTTCCACCGTTTTAAGTAACTTCGCAGCACTTTGAAATAAGGTACAAAATCAATGCCTTATTCCTCTTTTTAAATATCTGACTATGCTTTTTGATCTGGATCTAATTAAGAAAGTTTATAGTGAATTACCAACCAAGGTTCAAATTGCCCGGAATTTGTTGAACCGCCCTATGACATTCGCTGAAAAAATCCTCTATTCCCATTCCTTCAAACCTGCTGTAAAACCACATGAAAGAGGAAAAGATTACGTTGATTTCGCCCCGGACCGCGTAGCCATGCAGGATGCTACTGCCCAGATGGCACTTTTACAGTTCGATACCTGCGGCAGGGACCGTGTAGCGGTACCTTCAACCGTTCACTGCGATCACCTGATTCAAGCTAAAATGGGTGCCGAAGAGGACCTGAATGCGGCTATTGATACCAACCGTGAGGTATATGACTTTTTATCTTCCATTTCCAATAAATACGGGATCGGCTTCTGGAAACCCGGAGCCGGAATCATTCACCAGGTAGTGTTGGAGAACTATGCCTTCCCTGGCGGAATGATGATCGGGACCGACTCTCATACGCCCAATGCAGGCGGACTTGGAATGATCGCCATAGGAGTGGGTGGTGCTGATGCGGTGGACGTTATGGCCGGATTGCCCTGGGAGCTTAAAATGCCCAAACTGATTGGCGTGAAGCTGACAGGCAAAATGAGTGGCTGGACCGCGCCTAAAGATGTAATTCTCAAAGTGGCTGGTATCCTGACCGTTAAGGGCGGTACCGGTGCCATTGTTGAATATTTCGGTGAAGGTGCTGACAGCATGAGTGCTACCGGTAAAGCTACCATCTGTAATATGGGTGCTGAGATCGGAGCCACCTGTTCGCTGTTCACGTACGATGATCGCATGGCTGCTTACCTGAAAGCCACCGAAAGAGCTGCTATTGCAGATCTGGCTGATCATGTAAGAGA
>DATAHC010000062.1:0-1591 GCA_036263415.1 Flavisolibacter sp. | reverse complement strand
CGGCGGTTCAATAGCAATTTCCGTTCCCGAATTGGATCATGATTATTCACGGTTCCATGAGAATATTCGGCAATATGAAAAGAACGGATAAAAACTTCACCGTTATGAATAATGCAGTAGCTGTCATTGAAGCTGGCCTTGCCTGCCCGGAGTGATTTCACTTCGGTTCCCGTTAGCATCATTCCGGCTATAAATTTATCATCAATAAAATACTCGAAATATGCTGATCGGTTCTTTATTTCCATTTTTAATTTCTGAAATGCGTGAGCACCGTACTTAATTTGGATTTCAGCTCTTTGCGGTTCACAATGAAATCAAGAAACCCATGCTCCAGAATAAATTCACTTCTTTGAAACCCTGGCGGCAGATCTTTTTTAATGGTTTCCTTGATCACTCTCGGACCGGCAAAACCAATCAAGGCACCCGGTTCAGCGATATTCAGATCGCCCAGCATGCCGAAAGAAGCCGAAATACCTCCGAAGGTTGGATCGGTAAGCATGGAAATATAGGGAAGACGTGCATCTGACAGCTGGGATAATTTTCCACTGGTCTTAGCCAGCTGCATTAGTGAGAAGGCACTTTCCATCATACGCGCTCCGCCGCTTTTACTGATTACCATATAAGGCAGGCGGTGTTCGAGGCAGTAATCGACTGCTCTGCTGAATTTTTCGCCCATGACACTTCCAAGGGACCCCCCGATAAATTCAAAATCCATACAGGCGATAACGATACCCTGTCCTCCCACGTTGCCGGTAGCGACGCGCATCGAGTCCTTAAGGTCTGTTTTTGACCAGGTTTCTTCCAGTCGTTTCTGATAAGGTTTCAGATCAGTAAAGGAAAGGAAGTCCATTGATCGTATGTTACCAAAGAGTTCCTGGAATTGATTCTCATCAAAAAGAATTTCGTAATATTCATTACTTCCAATCCGGTGATGGTAATCACATTTAGGACATACAAATAATGCTTCTCTGAGATCCGTTACCGTACAGATATAATTGCATTCAGGGCATTTGGTCCAAAGGCCTTCAGGAGCCTCCTTTTTCTCGGAAGAAGGAGTCGTAATCCCTTTTTTTAATCGTTTGAACCAACTGGTTTTCGTTTCTTCTGTTTTTCCTTCCTCCCCGGCCAGATTGGCGTCAAAATCTTCAAATTGCTGGGCCATCAATAGAAATTTGATTGGGTACAAATATAGGGGTAAATCTGTCTACAGTAATTTGACGCAGCAGACTCAAATACATGGTTTTAGTATGTTCCCAAAATAGGTCCGGGGTCAATAGCTGATTTTTATCCTGCCATAGAAATGGCATGGAACTTGAAATTAAAAACTTGTTGTTGAATGTTGTAAAACAATTGATAACATTTTTCATTTACAGGTATTACTACAAGTAATTGAAAACCAGGTCCCGCTCAGGCGGGACTTTTTGTATGTGCAGGATAAGAAAAATCCCACCTTAGCGGGATCTGTCTTCTTTTTTGTTTTTTAAGTCACCACGTTTTGTTTCTTTCTTATTATGAGTGACATCGTCTCCCTTTGTATCTTGTTCCTCATTACTGCGGCTGTCCAGATCATCCCGTGTATCAGGTCTGGGTC
>DATAHC010000061.1:0-3401 GCA_036263415.1 Flavisolibacter sp. | reverse complement strand
CAGTACCTCTTTCGTATCAGCCATCTGCGGAATGGCCTTTGGCGAAACAAAGCTGCCGAAATCGAGGGTATGAAACCCTACCTGAAGCAGGGCGTTGAGGTAAGTGATCTTTGTTTCCGTAGGTATGAAATGGGGCCATCCCTGCATGGCATCCCTGGGACATTCCACTAACTGAATCTCTGGCATCCGGCAAAATTAGGAACTATTGAGCTGGCAGGCTGCGCTGCTTCATGCATTCGTATAGGATCATGCCGGTGGCTACCGACACGTTCAGGGACTCGAATTCACCGGGCATGGGTATGCTGAAGGGCTCATCACATATTTTAAGCAGGGCCGGATAGATCCCTTTATCCTCGCTACCCATTACAATGGCAACGGGCTCCTTCAGGTTGATATCGAATACCTTCTTTTCCGCTTTCATTTCGCTGGCCAGTACCCGGATCCCATTCATATGCAATTCGTCTACCGCTTTCATCAGGCTGCTCACCCGGCAAACCGCAATCTTTTCCAGTGCGCCTGCAGACGTCAGGATCGCATCTTCGTTCAAGGCGCCTACCCCCTTTTCCGGAATGATCAGCGCCTGCGCGCCCATGCTGAAAGCCGTACGTGCAATACCGCCGATATTCCGGATATCGGTAATGCCGTCCAGGATGAGAAAAAGTGGCACCTCTCCCTTATCCACCACCCATGAAATCACTTCCTGAAGATCCAGGTAGTGCACTTTACTGATCAGCGCTATGCAGCCCTCATGATTCTCTATATGGAACCCGTTCAGCTTTTCAACGGGCACATAATTGACGGGGATGCCTTGCCTGGCAGCCAGGTTACGGATGGGTCCGGAAGCCTCCTGCGGCAGTTTGCTATTCAGGTAAATGCGGTCCAGCGCCTGACCGGATTCTATCGCGTCCAGTACGGCCTTTCGGCCGGCGATCATAGAACTTTTCTTAGGTCTGTGTTGGGGTCTGAAATTCTTCACGGCGCAAAAATAAACCTAATCAGTCGGCTCCGGCAGCCTGATTTTGCCGGGCCTTACGCTTCAGGAAAAATGCAATAGGAAGCGCGGTAAGCAGATAGACGGCAACGATAGCTGCCAGTAAGAATTTCAAAATGGCGCAGTAATAAACTACCTGCAAAACGTCTGTGCTGAAGCGCCCGGTAAGTATGAGGAGCAGCAGGAAATTTTCCGCAATGTCAAAGCAGGCGGCTGCAATGGAAATGGTGGTCATGCGGGCTGTCCAGCGCTTCCATTTCGTTTTGTGAAGCACGTAGCGGCAACCGGATATAAAGAACCAGGCATAGGCTGCGATCAGGAGAAAATCAAGATAGAGGTTGGTACGAACTGCCACGGGATCCCAGAACAGCTGGAGAGCCAAGAATCGCTCGTGCGTTTTGGCCAGTTCCAGATCCAGGATGCCTCTGGGGCTCTGTGGGGTGATCAGGGCATGCCCCTGCCAGCGCATGACAAAGAATAAAGCCAGCAACACCAGGAAGGATAGAAGCAGGTTCCTTTTCATCGTATGAAAATAAAAAACCTCCGCCTAAGGCGGAGGTTTTGACTTGTAAATTCTTTATTATCGGATACCAAAGGCTTTTTTCACTTTTGGAACATAATCCAGCTTCTCCCAGGTAAACAGCTCCACTTTTTTCTTGATCATTTTTCCATCAGGTGTGGAGAATTCCTTAGTTACCACTTCCGGCTTACGGCCCATGTGACCATATGCAGCGGTTTCGCTGTACATCGGATTACGGAGTTTCAGGCGTTGCTCGATGAAGTAAGGGCGCATATCGAAAATGCCCTGAACCAGCGTGGCGATCTCACCGTCTGTCATGTCCACCTTGGCAGTGCCATAGGTGTTCACATTGATGCTCGTAGGCTGTGCCACACCAATAGCATAAGAAACCTGTACCAGCACCTCGTCGCAAACGCCGGCAGCTACCAGGTTCTTGGCGATATGACGGGTAGCATAAGCTGCTGAGCGGTCTACCTTGGACGGATCTTTTCCGCTGAAGGCACCACCACCGTGCGCACCTTTACCACCATAAGTATCTACGATGATCTTACGGCCGGTCAGACCGGTATCACCGTGTGGTCCGCCGATCACGAACTTACCGGTTGGGTTGATATGATATTTGATATCGTTGTTGAAAAGCTTTGCGTATTTTTTATACTTGGCTTTCACGCGTGGGATCAGGATATTGATGATATCCTTTTTGATGCGATCCAGCATTTTAGCCTCTGTATCGAAATCATCATGCTGCGTGGATACCACGATAGCATCGATGCGCACCGGGCGGTTGTTATCATCATACTCCAGGGTCACCTGGCTTTTAGCGTCAGGGCGAAGGTATTTGATCGCTTTATTCTCACGGCGTAAAGCAGCCAGTTCCTGTAATATTTTATGAGCCAGGTCCAATGCGAGTGGCATATAGTCTTCGGTTTCGTTGGAGGCATAACCGAACATCATACCCTGGTCGCCGGCACCCTGCTCTTCTTTCTTCTTTCTATCCACACCCTGGTTAATGTCCGAAGACTGCTCATGAATAGCAGAAAGAATACCACAGGAATTCGCTTCAAACATGTATTCACTCTTGGTGTATCCGATGCGGCGGATCACCTGGCGGGCGATCTCCTGCACATCCAGGTAAGCTTTGGATTTCACTTCTCCGGCCAGAACTACCTGACCTGTGGTAACCAGTGTTTCACAGGCTACTTTGGAGTTGGGGTCAAAAGCCAGAAAGTTGTCAATTAAGGCATCAGAGATCTGATCAGCAACTTTATCCGGATGGCCTTCGGAAACGCTTTCAGAGGTAAATAAATAAGGCATGAAATAAAAGGAATTAAGTGATTAGAAATTTCGAATTGCGTGCAAATATAATATCCGGATTCAATTTATTATAGTTTCGAATAGATTATTCGAAGCCGCATGCGTAATGCCGGATCAGGATAATTGCCACCGGCAACGATTACCCTTCCAAACGCAACAGGAGACACCACGGGGACAGAAATGAACTGGGCCAGGTTGCGGTCGTATAAAGTGGACCGTAAAGGGGCATATAAACGCAGGGTATCGTTGGGCTCGCGACGGGTTACTATACCCTGAACATGACGGGTGAGGGTAAACCGGTATGTATTGTCCGATTGCAGATTACCTCCAAACTGGGCAAATCCCAGCCCTCCGGTAAAATCGGCCCTGAAATCATTATATAAGGTAAAGGCAGTATCCTTAGGACCCTTATTCTTGCGGTCCACAAACAATCGGTTCTGGGCCGCGAAAGTTTCTTCCTCGGCAGCCGGCAGTTTTGATACGATCAGCTCTGCGCGATGAATGGTACTGTTACGGAAGGTATCCAGTGCCGGGATCCGTATCGTGGCAAAGGAGCCGGGTGTGGATTGGATATAC
>DATAHC010000060.1:0-11235 GCA_036263415.1 Flavisolibacter sp. | reverse complement strand
CTTTTTCACCAATGGTTTCGAAAACCTGTTCCAGGCGGGCGATCTGTCCCTTGGTCATTTCCAGGTGATCAGTGAAAGCGGTCTGTAATTCAGGAGAGGTAGCGGCCTTCTTCATTTTGGGAAGGGCTTTCGTGATTGCTTTTTCAGCATAGTAGATATCTTTCAACGAATCGAGAAATAACTCCTGAAGTAAAGAATCACCTTCGCCAGCTCCTGCGTTTGCTGCTTTTTTTGATTTGGATGCTGCTTTTGCCATAATTAATGTTTTCCAAATACCTCAAAAGATTGTGCCGTTGTGAAGGGTCTTTTTAAAGGCTTTGTCAGGCCCTATTTAGCTCTTAAATGTGGAATGAATTTCACGCATAAAAACCCATTTTCCAATGCCACTCATAGCCATGGTTTATTAGGCACGTTTCAGGAATTCGAACTGGCTTTCAAGCTGCCGGATCGCTTTCTTCATGTTGATGCCCTTCCCCAGTATTCCTTTAAACAGATCGCCTTCTGCACGGATGCGGGCAACGGCATTTTTGAGGGTGAAGTCGCGCATCTTCAAACCTTTTTTAACTTCTTCCCAATGCAGGGGCATCGAAACCGTGGCGCCGGGTTTGGGTCGCAGCGAGTAGGGTGCAGCCACACTGGCCTGCGGACGGTTTTGCAGGAAATCGATATACATTTTGCCGTCACGGTCTTCGGTCTTTCGCTCGATGGAGGTGAAGCCGGGCAACTCGTGATGAATGGCCTTGGCCAGGCGCCGTGCAAATTCCTTCGATTCCTCATAGGTATATCGGGCACCTAATGGAAGGTAAATATGCAGTCCGGTGGAACCCGATGTTTTGCAAAAGCCGGTTACGGCAATGCTGTCCAGGATTTCTTTAGTTACCTGGGCCGCCTGTATCACCTGCTGAAAAGAATTCTGATCCGGGTCGAGATCGATGATGCACCAGTCGGGATGATCGGGTTTGGCCCGGCGGCTGTGCCAGGGATTCATTTCAATACAGCCGAGAGAGGCAATGTAGAGCAGGCTGGCTTCGTTGGTACAAACCAGGAATTCTTTCTCACGCTGGTCCATATAGCTGTAATAGGGAAAGGTCTCGATCCAGTCGGGCGCCTTGCCTTTCACATCTTTCTGGTAAAAGCTTTCGCCTTCAATGCCATGCGGATGCCGGTTGAGGATCTGCGGCCGGTCCTTCATATAAGGAAGCATATAGGGCGCTACCTGGTAGTAATAATTGACCATATCGCGCTTGGTGATCTTTTCTTTGGGCCAGAACAGCTTACTGAGATTGGTGAATTTTACATCATGTCCGTTGATAGGCCGGGTCTGCATTTCCTCTTTGGGATTGAGCAGCGTGGCGCGTTCTTTTTTGCCGGGAGCGGCGATCACGTTTTCTTTTACCAGGCGGGTTTCTTTCAGCAGCGTAGCGGTGGAGCGGGCCTGCTCCATCACCACTTCCGAAGGTTTTTTATCGGGTCGCAGTCCGCGGAAGGAGGGTTGCCGCAGGGCCCCGTTGGAAGTCAGTTCGCGGTAGCTGAGCTCCGCAACCAGTTTCGGTTTTACCCAGGTAACCGTGGCCTTGGGCGGATGGGGACGGAAACGCGAGGGCTTGTTGTATTCGGGTACTGTTTCAAAAGGACATTCCGGCGTTTCATAGGGCTTCAGCTTCCGCACCAGTTCCTCCTGCATTTTTTTGGTGAAGCCGGTACCCACAGGTGTAATGAACCGGAACGTACGGCCTTCCATAATGCCCATCAGCAAAGCGCTGATGAGTTTGGAGCTGCCTTCATTTCGGGTATAGCCTCCAATGATCAGTTCCTGGTGCTTCTCCGTTTTGATCTTCAGCCAGCTATCCGAACGCTCGCCCGGTTCATAGAGGCTGCCCGCCCGCTTGGCCATCACGCCTTCCAGCTGCAGCTTCTCGGCTTCTGCAAACGCTGCCGCTCCTTTATCTTTCAGGCTCTCGCTCACGCGTATCACCGACTGTCCGGACGGGATCAGCGCTTTCAAAAGCGCACGCCGTTCTTCAATAGGCAGCTCCATCACCGAATAGCCTTCCACCCACAACACGTCGAAGGCATAATATTGAAGATGCCCATCGGCTTCGCTTCGCCACAATTGAAGCAGGCTGAAATCCGGTACGCCCTGGTCGTTCACCACTACGATCTCTCCGTCGATAACGGCATTGATGTTCCAGCTTTTAAAGAGCCCGGGCAGCGGGTAGTATTTTTCATTGAATGATTTATTGTTCCGGGAGCGGATCGCCACTTCGCCTTCGTTCATATATACGATAGAGCGGTAACCGTCCCATTTCATCTCATACAGCCATCCGGCTTCTTCCACCGGTTCGTTCACCAGTGTAGCCAGCATAGGCGGCAGGTTTTCAGGCATCGGTGCCTTCTTACCTTTCTGAAGGATGTTGCGAAGGGCGGCTTTCTGTTTGGGAGCTGTTTTCATAACCCAAACGATTCAAAAACCAAACCCTTCTCACCTTTTTCGGAGGGTGCATTTATGCACCGGTTGCGCACATGGTTCTGCACAGTCAAAGGGGTTTTTTATGGAAAATGATCCGGTTTCGTGCCATGCATACAATATGTATTTACAGGCTTGCGTTTTTAGGAGCAACACGGAAACCAACACAACCAACGTATGCGATTTTTAGTTGCGGCCCTGGTGCTGACCATGGGCCTTCATACAACTGCTTCCGCGCAGGACTCCATCCCGGTATTGAAAGGCAAGCTGACGTTATCGATCTCAAAAGGCACGCTGGAGGGCCATTTTACACTCAGCAATATTCCCCGCCTGAACGATTATGTGATCCGGCTGAATTCCGGATTGAATGTGCGCTACTTCCGGAACCTCGACGCCAATGTGTTGATCTACTATGATAAATCGCACTACGACAGCCTGGCTTATGAAACCACCGCTTATTACTTTCCCGGTAATAAAGGGAAGGGCAAGTTTTTACCGAAGGCGGTTGAATTCAGCTATGTAGGTGCGTTTCCCGTAGTGCGCGATACCATCAGCAATTATAGTGTGGACGACTGGAAGGGCAACATCGCCTTCAATGGCTATTCCATTCGTTCGGATGGACGCCAGAGTGCCTGGTACCCGGTGCTGTACGACAGCCGCAGGGATGTGGTATATGATAAAGTGAAATATGATATTGAGGTCGAATGTGCGGACTGCAATACGCTTTATGTGAATGGCAATGTGCCGGTGCGCGGAAGGAAGGCGCAGTTCCGGTCCGACCAGCCGCGCGAGCTCACCTTATACTGCGGCAGCTTCAATACGGTGAATAGGAATGATACCTATTTCCTGAATCCGGACCTGTCGCCGGAGGCACTGAAACAGTTTGGTACGCTGATCAACGGGTATAAGCAATTCTATGAAAAGAACCTGGGTATCGCCTATAAGGATAAGATCACGTTTATTCAGACCACTCCGGTTTCAAAGAATAATGCCTGGTTGTTTGTTTCCTATCCTACGATTGTAAATATCGGCTGGGGCGATTATGGTATGAAGATGTTCATGGACAAGAAGCGGGGCGATTGGTTCAAGCCCTATATGGCGCACGAGCTGGGCCATTATTATTTCGGCACCTACAAAAAATTCAACGCGGAGCTGGGCGATATGATGAGTGAGGGGTTTTCGGAATTTCTTTCCTTCAAGGTCACCAGGGCCCTGATCAGCGATAGCATTTATGTGCAGAAGATCAGGGGTAAGATCAAATCGCTGAAAGAGTTTACACCCGTTCCTTTTTCCAAAGTGAGATCAGTGAATGATTATAACGACCGGGAGCTCTATGTGTACTATTATGCGCCCTTGTTATTTACGGCTATTGAAAAGGAGATCGGTGAGCCGGCCATGTGGAATTGGATGAAGGCGATACTGGAAACTCCGGCTGACTATACGAACTATGCCTTTCTGACCCAGACCTTGAAGAACACGCTGAAGGATGATAAGAAGACCGAGGCGATAAAGGCGCGGTATTTTGAAACCGATAAGGCGATCGGGAATGCGATGGAAACGATCGGGATCAAATAAGCGGGAGCGTCAGGGGATCCGTAAGTAGTCGACCAGTTCGGAGATATCGATCTGCTCCAGGTAGGGCTCCAGGCTCTTGGTATCCTTGAAGGCGCTTACCATGATCACCTCACCGCTCTCCTGTATGGTATAGACCTCTACATAAAAATCGTAGAGCTCATATAAGGAGACCACGAATTTCAACCGCTCACATACCACCAGCGTAATAGCGAACCGTTTTAAAAGATCTAACTGCTGCCAGCGTTTCAGCCGGGAAAAACTCTTCATCATCATAACATCACTTTTTCATGGAAAAAGAAAAGGTAAATAGCCCACGCCGCTTGCCACATCACACACAAAAGCTATTTACCTTTTTGTAGTTTCTCTCTCGAGTTATACGGTAATAATTTCATATATTATGCCATGCGCACGAGAAACCTTTTAATATGCCTGAATAAAGCGCTGCTGTAGAAAATTAGTTTCAAAACGACCCCATAGTGTAGAAGCCTTCTCTGCTATTGAAGGGGTGTCTGTTAAACAGTTTGGAAGCAAGTGCCAGGGGTTATGCAGTTACTGGTGAATAGTCAAAAGTGAATAGTTAGTGATTCAGAAGGCGGTGTTGAGCCATTTGACCGACCACCAGGTAGCAGGGCCGAAGTACAGCTTCAGCAGTGGTTCCATGGCCTGCAGTCCGTTAACGCTGTTTGTGAGCAGCATCATACTTTCCCTGCGTTCCGGAAACGCCATAAAGAAGCATTTGAAATCCCCGTTATCACCCCAGTGCCAGAGGGCAGGCCCCAATTCGTTTTGCTGAAGTCCGACCCCGAGTGTCCACCAGATATGGCGCGCCGCTTCATTGACAGCACCCTTTTTCTGAACACTGACGGTATCGCTCAGCAGACGTGCGCGGGTTGGTTTCGAAAGACCGCGGCCTTCCATCAGGGCCATCAGGAATGTTGAGTAATCGGTTGCCGTGGTCAGCAGGGAATAGGCGCCGGCCGGTAAAAAGAATTCCGAGTGGCCGGTAACGGCGCCGGTTTGGTTATGTCCGTCAGCCGTGCTGCTGTCAAACGCCGGTCTCCATATAAAACCGGAATGATGCATGCCCAGTGGGGTAAAGACCCGGGTGCGGGCCAGTTGTTCCAGCGACTGATGGGTGAGGGTTTCGATCGCGGCCTGCAGGAACATGAAGCCTTCACCGGAGTAGCCCCAGTCGCTTCCCGGAGTAAACCGGGTAGCCAGCGGAGACGTAGCCCATTGCTTTTGTGTTGGATTGCTGGCCCAGTTGGGAAATCCGCTGGTGTGGTGCAATACCATGCGGGCCGTTACGGTCCGGGCTTTCGGATCGTTCACCACGCGCGGGTTGGCATAATAGTGGAAGAGGGCCGTGTCTAGTGACAAGGTTCCTTCATCGGCCAGCTGGAGCGTGATATAGGCCAATACTACTTTGCTGAGCGAAGCTGCCTGAAAGATCGTAGTGTCGGTAACCTTCTGACGGGTTTCCTGGTTGGCAAATCCATGCACATAGGTCTGGGTCTTGCCTTGCTTCACTACAACGAGCTGCGCCCCGGTAACGGCTGCGGCCTGTAACGTGGCTTGCGGGTCCTGTGCCTGTGCGATCCCGGAGATCAGTAATACGCTATAGAGAAGGCCTTTCAACTGCATGCCCGAAAGGTAGGCGAAACCGCTTATTTTTCATTCTGCCCCACCCGGATCTTCACGATCTTTTTAACCAGTGCGGCCGGTAGCGGATTGTCGGGCGTAAAATGAATGGTGGTACCGGAGGTATGAAAAGGCTCCAGCTCGGTCGCCAGCTCCTCCAGGATGGCTTTATTGATACAGAAGAACGAGCAGTGGTTTTTAAAGGCGCCGAAGTAAACCAGGGGACCCTCGTGCTTGTAAGCCGGCATCATGTAACTGATGCCTTCTTTAGCCTGCGGAGCCGCCTCCCGGATGGCTTTGCGAACACTTTTCAGTACTTTATGGAAGGCGGTGGGCTGAAGCTCGATGTATTGGTCAACGGTGGTGACCGAAGCGCTGATACGTTTCATGGTTTCCAAATTAATTCGTTTTTACCTTCCCTCATAGGCATGTTGCAATACCGCGAGGTCGATCTTTTTCATGGGCATCATCGCCTTCATCACGCGGCCGGCCTTTTCGGGATCGGCATCCTGCAGCAGCCGGGGAAGGGCCGTTGGAATGATCTGCCAGGACAGGCCGAATTTATCCTTCAGCCAACCGCACTGGCTTTCCTTGCCGCCATCGGCCGTCAGCTGGTTCCAGTACCGGTCAATTTCTTCCTGGCTTTCGCAGTGTACCACGAAGGAAACCGCTTCGGTGAACTGAAAATGCGGACCGCCGTTCAGGGCGGTAAATTCCACGCCTTCCAGAATAAAAGAGGCGGTAAATGCGCTGCCTTCTTTTCCCGGTCCTGATTTCCCATAACGGCTAACCCTACCCATTTGGGCATTGTCGAATATGCCGCAATAATAATGGGCGGCTTCTTCTGCCTGATCGTTGAACCATAAGAAGGGAGTGATCTTTTGCATATAGTGTATTTAAGGGGCTCTGTAATAGATGCAAACCTAAGCTTATGCAGGTCAATGCACCTTGTGCCGGGGCGACAATAATAAGGTGTTTTGCGACAGTAATTCCATCCGCTCCAGGAACCGTTCCTAATAAATTAGTTGATCTACTAATTTATTAGTAGTATATTTGTTTTCACATTAAAAAACACGTCATGAAGCAGTTATGGAATCGTACTACAGGCAAAAGCAGCCGGTCCTGGATCGTGATTTTTGGCAGCCTTTTCGGGATGGCACTCTTCTTTCAGTCCAGCGGTTCCGCCCAGGAAAAGAAAGCCGAGAGGAAACAGGAAACGGAGAAGACCGGTCGTCATGGTTTCTCCTATAAAGGTACCTGGACGGCGATCATCAAGGGAGACGAGATCCAGATCGACTTCCGCAATCCGGACGATGGTGACCGGGAGCATCAAAGCAATACTACTTTTCCCATGAAGGATTTTCCCAGCCTTCCCATGGGAACGAATGGCACCTTTCGCCTGACACGCGAAGCGGGTACTATGGAATTTACCGGAAAGTTTGAAGGCAATCAGGGTATGGGAACCTATACCTTTCTGCCAGATAATACCTACAGCAGCTTTATGAATAAGGAGACCGGCGAAACGCTGACGGAAGAAGACCAGCTGGTGTATTTCTTTATTGATGTGCGCAAGGATTACCCGGCCATGCTACGGTCGGAAGGCTATGGAAAAGTCAGCAAGCAGGAGCTGATCCCGTTGGTGGCACTGAAGATCGATAAGGCCTATATCCAGTCCATAAAGGCGGCGGGACTGGAAGAGGCTACTCTCGAGAACCTGGTTCCCCTGAAAGCACTGAATATTACGGGCGCGTATATACGGGACATGCAGGAGGTGGGCTATGATCATATTTCAGCAGAACAGCTGATCAGTTTCAAAGCACAGGATATCAGCAAGGAATACCTGCAGAAGCTGAAGGCCACGAAAGGAGGCCAGCTGCCAAAGATGGAAGAGATCGTAGCGTTCAAGGCCCTGAAAGTGGATGATGCATTCATCAACTCTTTCAAAGCCGTTGGCTTAACGAATCTTCCGGATGAACAGCTCATCTCGATGAAAGCCGTAGGGGTAACGCCGGAATATGTGAAGAGCCTTCAGCAGGCAGGTTACAGGAAACTGGATGCGAGCGACCTAGTGCCCATGAAGGCACAGAATATCACGCCGGAGTATATACGCGGATTTGAGGCGATCGGGTATAAGAATGTCCCGGTGCATCAGCTCATTGCCGTGAAAGCCATGAACATTACGCCAAAGTATATTTCCAGCATGAAGGCGAAAGGATTTAATTATTCCAGCCTGGAGAAATATATCACCCTGAAAAGCCTGGGAGAGCCGGAGGGCGTAGAGAACTAAGAACCGAACAGATTATACCGTATCAAAAGGTGTCAGAACGGCAAGTTCAAGGAACAACTGGCTGTGCTGACACCTTTTTCCGTGATGGCCTCCAGGTAGAGCCGGTAACGGTTCGGATCGGCCGGGACCTCCAGTTGGAGATTACGGAAATTGCCTACCTGCTTCACGGAAAGCGGATTGTGGTAGGGGTCCAGGTAAACCAGGTACCACTCGAAATGAACCGGTTTTTTCAGGTTCGCTGCAAAGTTCCATTGGCCCTGATCATTTTTCAGAAGAGCATGGAAATCCAGGTCGGCAGAGGGAGCGCCCACCCTGGCGGGTTGCAGGATCCGGACCGGTTCCAGTTGCGGTAAGGATTGTTGTTGCCATTGATGGGCCACCTGGAAATAAGCCAGTTTCTTCCGGCCCTTGAAATCCAGCAGGCCGTCAAAGGAAGTAAAGGCAGAGGTTTGCTGGTCCTGCCAGGCAGGAATGAGGCGGGCGGGTATGGAAGCTGTCCATAAGGCCGGATCAATAGCGCCCCACGACCAACGGTCTGGGAGCTTTATACTGAAATCCGGGTGATCGCCTGCAGCGGCATCGATCAGGAAGGCATCGGCCTGGCCGGCATAAGCGGAATACATGCGCATAGCTTCCGGGATCTGATCATTCCATTGTACGCTGACAGCCACCGGATGCACGGGGTCTTCCTCTTTGATCTTTTCAATCAGCAGTTGCAGCCACCGCAGGTAAAGGCCCCTGTAAGCAAATAAGGCGGGCTTAGTGGTTGCTTTTTCAATGTAAGCGATATAATCATTGGAAATATTCCAGACCTGGATGGAAGGCCGCTTCTTATACTTCCGCACCAGTTTCAGCAAACGGATCATTTCCTGGGTACGGTAAGCACTGTCGAATATCGTATTGAGATCAAAATCGGCCCACAGGCGCGGTACCACGTGCAGCCCTGCCGCTTCGGAAGTCTTGAAGAAATTGCGGTCGTACACTTCTCCAACGGTTCGGAAAACAGTATTCAGACCCAGCTCCTTCATATCCTTCATATCCGATTCCAGTATATGGATCGTGGCGGTGTGCAGGTTGCGGAACCAGTGGTAGCCTTTATCATACACAACCGCCTTCATTCCCAACGGCAGCGAGCGGGCAGGCGCGGGAGGCATAGGATGCAGCAGGCCGTTCTCAAACAGGTTGCCGGGTAATAATAAGGCTTCTGTTTTCTGGTGAAAGATGAGGTCTGTATTCCAGTTCCACCCCAGGGCTGTTTCCTGTGGCCCCTGTACGTTGTAGTGATCGTAACGGGTATTGAAGGCTATCACCCCCTGTACTTCCGGAAAGGCGGTATCCAGTACCTGCCAGGTGTTCCGCCACCATTTGTTTTTATCGGCGGACAGGGTTCCTGTTTCCGTGAGCAGAACCGGCAGTCCCAGATGGAAGACACTGTCTTCATGAAAGGGTCGGTACAGCGCATCGAACGACTGGGAGCCATCCATACTATAATCAAGCACGTTCACGCCGATCCAGTCTACATACGCTCTGCCGGGAAAAAAGGAAGCAGCGGATGGCTTCCAGGGATTCCAGACCCAGATCACCTTACGGGCCCCTTCTTTAATAAACAGATCGTGTACATAGCGCCAGGCTTTAATGAAGGCCTCCGGCGTATTCTCCTGGGAAAGCGACCAGGGATACCGGGGATTCTCCGCTTCATGGGCAAACCGGAAGAATAGCGGCTGCTGCAGGGCTGCCAGCTGATCGGCCAGAGCGGTGAACAGGGAATCGTAGGTACCGTTGATAATCGCTTCATATACAGGTCCCTTACCCAGCCAGGGCTCCACCGTCAGCAGGGGCAAGGCCTGTTTGGAATAGGTCGCCTGCAGCTCCTGCAGGGGAAACCAGTCAGGCTTCAGCGAATCGGTGAGCGCGATATAGGAGGATAAGATCTGGACCGGTACCCCCGTGGAGGCTACCAGGGACGAAGGCGTAAGCGCACGGTCTTCCGAAGCCGGTTGATAAACCCCCTGGTAAAACAGCCGGGTATTATGAACCGGTGTCTGGGATACCAGTAACCGCTCACGCTCCCGGTGCATAAAGAAGGCAGCAAGAAGTACCAGGGCGGTAAGGAACAAGGCATATTTACGCGCTATTTTATATAGGAAGTGCCGCAGGTACCAGAAATGCAGTTTGTATTTCAACAGCGGCTTTTCTTTGGAATAGGCCTGGTTCTTCCGGTCCGATGCATAGATCACAAACAGGAGAATGCCGATATTGATCGCGGCGATGCCGGACATAAAGAAGGAGAAAGGGCTCCAGTCCAGCTCCAGTCCGAACATAATGGCGAAAGCAGACAGGAAGATGATGACCACATTCGGCAGGTGAAGGACCAGGGGCGTAGGCTCATGATCTTCCTTCGGAGTGGGTATGTAAGGAACCCGCTTCCGGATCAGTGTATAGATAAACCCGGTAAGGTGAATCCACCAGGTACCGATCTGCAGCAGGCCTCCTACCATATGAAAGCCTCGCTCCGTTTCCTCCACCACCCATTTCTGAACATACTGGCGGATCAGGATCGCCATGCAGGCAACCGGCAGGAAGGCCAGCAGGAAATCGGTAAAGTCCATAGCCAGGGGCGATTGTCCCGTGAAAAGCGATCCCACAGGGATCAGGAAGTTCAGCAATACGATTAGTCCGCCCAGGTAATGAAAGGGCAGGAGGAAATAATGGATTTTCTGGAAAAGGGTGAATTTGGTGAAGAGCCTGGGATAAGTGGTAAACAGCAGCTCGAACGTACCACGTGACCATTTCAGCTGCTGCTTGAAATAGGCGGACATGGTAGAGGGCACCAGTCCCCTGGCAATGACGGCAGGCACATAGACCGATGTCCAGCCCCTGGCGTGCAGCTTCATGGCGGTGTGCATGTCTTCCGCCAGTCCCGGCGCATGGCCGCCGATAGAGTCGAGAGCCGCTCTTCTGAAGGTACAATTGGCGCCGATGGCCTGAACGGTGCCGTAGGCGTACATGCACATCATCATCGGCCCGTAGAACTGGTAGGTTTGCTGGGCGGCCCCTTTGGCAATGAGGCTTTCGTTATGATTGTAATAGGCCTGCACCACCTGCACGAACCCCACTTTCGGATCTTCGAAATACGGCAGTACCACATCGAGGAACTCAGGCGCCGGCACGTGGTCCGGATCCAGCACCACGCAGATAGATCCGGTGGCCTGTTGCAGCATGTTGTTGATATTGCCGGCCTTTGCATGTACCGGAATGCTTCGGG